>CAZGNN010000076.1:0-7000 GCA_964527335.1 uncultured Spirochaetaceae bacterium
CGTATAATGATCTGACTCTTCTGCAGTCAGACTATAACTACAGCTCTCTGCCATCAAGGTGGGGAGCATTTCTTTTGTCTTTGCCGTCACACGGGGGGAGTCCTGAATTCTGAAAGTTTCCAGGGAAATCGGCCAACACTGAACTGCTGCTTCCTTCTTGATGATTATCCTGTAGATATACAGCGGGATAACCGCAGGGAGGAGAAGAAAGTGGATGTTTCCTGTCTTATTGAGAAGCTGAAGAAAGACTGCAGCGATGATGTTTACATTGGGGGAAGTGAGAATAATGAGGACGCTGAGAAGAGGTATGAAGACATCTTCAGCGTATTTGTACTTGCATTGAGGATGAAGGACAGAGAGCTTGTGAAGCTCTTGCTCAATATTATCAGGAAGTATCAGGAGAGAAGCTGCCGTTTTGAGGAGGATGACTGGAGAAGCACGGTAATCGGGTATGCGGAGTTCAGAGATGTGCTTGAGACGGCAGAGAGGGGAGAAATCACAAAGCCGGAGGAAATCACAGCTCTCTTCAATCCGTTCCTGGCGTCGCCGTCTGATATGCTCGATATCTTCAGGAGAATCGGACGTGTCAATCCCTCATTCCAGCCTGTGAAGGACCTCTTCGAAGGAGTGAGGGAGATAATCCAACTTGTGGCAATCCCTCCTGTCATGTCCCCCGATGCGGAGGAACTGAGAATTGCAGTCAGGGAGTACCTTCTCTCGTGGCTTGATGATTTCTGGTCCCTTTTCGAAGAGAACATGGAGGAATTCGCTTCTTCCTCTTTCGGCTTCAGCTCTCCTCTCATCGAGATGACAAACTGTATCTGCGACATGACGTACGACAGCTCGTTCGATTCATCATTCGACTGTCTCTTTGTTCTTCTTTTGAAGGCTGTTGACAGGTACGGGTGGAAGAGTGAGGACTTCAGCTGGCTGGATGCGATTATCAACAATGCCGTCTGGCATGACGAAGAGCATATCTTCTTCACCGCCCTCAATGAGGCGGAGAGAAGAGGTGAGAGAACAGTGTTTGATACCTATCCTCCGAAAAGCCACGAGATTCTCTCTGCAATCCTCGAAAGGGGAGAACTCATCCCGGGAACGGAGAAGGGAAGAAAGGCATTCTTTGATGTCATCAGGGACTATGACGTTGCTCCCGATGTACTCAATAGCATTCTCCATCCGTCGTACCTCGAGGGTGAGGGGAATACCGCACTGGCAGTTGCCGCCGCGAATCCGGACTTCAATCCGAAGAAGTATTTCTATCTTGCTACTCCGGGGTCCCTCGACGGAAGGATGGGACTGACTCCGCTCGGGTGGGCATACCTCAGGGGAGACAGAAAGGCAGCCGATGCTCTTCTCTCACTCGGAGCAGACAGCAGATGGAAGGATGAAAGTGGAAACAATATCCTCCACTATCTTCTCTCCCTTGACGGGATTGACCTTGAGTCTCTTGTTTCTCTTGTACCGCCGGAGCTCTTTCTTGAAGAGAACAGCGAGGGAAAGACTCCCCTCCATTACTACCTCACAGGCGACAAGGTTGACTTCGGGGAAAAGTACAACGGCCACAGGTCTCTCAGGAGCCTGAGGCCGATAATTGACCTCTGAGGCTAACTCAAAACCTGTGTGATGATTCTTTCTGCAGGGGCTGTAATGGCACCTTTCAGAAGGAATTTTCTTTTTTCACCATGATGGAACGATAAGTTCCCTCCTGTGTGCTATCTCTTAAAAACGGAGGCTGAAGATGTATTTCAGAGTGAGAACAAAAATCGGATCAGACAGCGCTTCTGCATTCAGGGACAGAAGCAGAGTCAGTGAGGCTGCGTCTTCCTTCAACGGAATGGGGGAAGAGAGAATCTGCCTTCATAAGGCCGGTGACGGGGAAGCGGAATTTCTAATGAGCATTCCCTTCGGGGAAGTGAAGAGAAAGGGGAATCTCCTTTCCTCGTTCCTCTCGTCCTTCAAAGTGACTGCCGATGACAGGATCGTGTGGGAGGAGATTGACGGAAAGACATTCTCGTCCCTTGCCTCCGAAGCGAGAAAATCGCGCTTTCTTTCTGATATCGAGGAGATGGTACCCGGGGGCCATAAGCTGAGACGCAGCACAGCGGATGCCGCCGTCGTCGACTCAATCCTTCCGCCTCCCTCGAGGAAGTCTTCCTCCCTCTCGGAATCGGTGACGCTGAAGGAAGAGATAGGGAGAATAAGGAGGACGAAGGCCCGGGGATTCTACGGCCATCCTGTTCACTACATCTTCCTCATGGACAGTGAGGAAGCCGTGAATGAATCGCTCTCGCTTCTTCTCAATGCACTCAACAGCAGAGGACGCCTCGTGAGCCGCAGGGTCATAAGGGTGTACAGGCCCGAGGAGAGAAGAAGGCTCATCATGGACGACTGTGATTTCTCATCCCTCTCCCTTTCGGCATATAAGGCCGCAAAGGGCGGCACTGTCGTTCTCTTCCCGGGAGACCTGAGGGAGGAAGGGGGAGAGTTCTCTCCCACAGATATCGACATCGATGACCTCGTGGAGGTTGTGAAGACAGACCTTCACGATGTCCTTACAGTTGTTATTCTCCCCCGTTCGTGTTCTGAGACGGCTTCCTTTCTCATCGGGGAAGTCGGGGACGCGAACTTCATCGTCATCAACGAGAGGGACATTCCCCGCTCAGATATCCCCCGCACATTCAGGGCGTGGGCAAAGAGAGACGGAGTTTCACGCTACTACAGGGCGCAGAGTGTCATTGTACCCGACGATGTGAACTCCCTCTCCGTAACGGAGGCGGAGAAGATGTACAGGGACTGGTACCGGAATATACTGAGAACTGAAATCTATCCGGAATACAGCGCCATCGGGAGCATGAAGAGCGAGGAGAAGGAAAAGGAGGGAGTATCTTCATACGATAAGCTCCAGAGTCTCATAGGACTTGAGAGCGTCAAGGAGATAATGAACGAAGTTATCGACTTCAACGCCTACAACAGGATGCTTCTCTCCTCGAACAGGAAGAGAATGACGATGTCACGTCACATGGTATTCACCGGTAACCCGGGAACGGCGAAGACTACGGTCGCACGCCTCTTTGCTTCCGTCATGAGGGAGAAGGGAATACTCCCCAAGGGAGAACTCATCGAAGTGGGACGTCAGGACATCGTCGCAAGATATGTGGGGTGGACGGCGAAGAACGTCGAGAACATCTTCCGCAGGGCACGCGGAAGCGTCCTCTTCATCGATGAGGCCTATTCTCTCATGGATGGAAATGGAGGCTCCTTCGGGGACGAGGCGATCAATGCGATAGTGCAGTGCATGGAGAACCAGAGAGATGACACCATCGTGATATTCGCAGGCTACCCCGACAGGATGGAGTCGTTCCTCGAGAGGAACCCGGGTCTGAGGAGCAGAATATCGCGGATAGTGAACTTCGACGACTACTCGTCATCCGAGCTCTACGATATTCTCCGTCTCATGTGCTCAGAGGACGGCACCCTCCTTGATGATACCGTGCACGACAGCGTCATCCCGATCTTCGACGAGGCAAGAGATAACAGCGACTTCGGTAACGGACGCTTCGTGCGTAATCTCTACGAGAGTGCGAGGATGAAGGCTGTGAGGAGAGCACTCAGAAACGGCAGTACTGACACAATCGTCCTCACCGGAGGAGACTTCTCCCGCCCTCAGACGACTGCGGACACGGCACGGAGGAGTCCGATAGGATTCGGTTTCTGAGGCATGACACACGGCAGGGCTTTCCCGAAAGGAAGGGTCCTGCTTCTTTAATGCAGTGATGTTCATCTCAAACTTTTACAACTTTCGCAGTAAACGGGATTTACTGCCAAAATGTGAAAAGATGTATGCTTCGATTTCACTGAACTGTGATGAAAGATTCATGTACCCCCGAAATCTCTGATGTATTCAGTCAGATGAAGGCAAGGGCCCTTTGTCTCTTTTTTTTCGTCCCGAATGGAACGGACTTCCGGTTTATCCGTAATGTGTCATAGCCTCAGAGGTGCCGCTAAGAGAAAGCCTGCAGAAGAAATGATACGGAAAAAAGCATCGGGAAGAGGAGAGTCCGTGAATGGGATACGGCCTCTCTTCCTGCAGTATATTTTTTTGTATTATCCGGGGATAATGTTGAATTCGGTGTGTATAAGTCAGTAGAATCCATTTCTTGGAGAAATGCAGATGAAAAACCGAAGAGAAACCGGGAACAGCACAAATAAAGGGAAGATCATGCTCGGGGTACTTGTTATCCTCCTCATCCTTCTTCCGATCATAGGCTGTCAGCCCCAGATTGTCAGATACCTCGTCTCATATGAAGTGGACGGCTCCATATACCGTTACCAGATGGTGAACAGCAATGAAAAGGCAACCGCGCCGGCTGTCAGTCCCAGTAAGTACGGATACGCATTCTCGTGCTGGAGCAGGGACGGCAGAAGTGCCTTTGATTTCAACAGCGGAATCAACAGCGACATCGAGCTTGTTGCACTCTGGAATGAAAAGGAGCTGCACACGGTCACGTTCTCCTATGACGACGACGGTTCGACTCCGGACTACATCCTCAATGTCTATGACGGAGATGTGATTTCGGTTCCGGCAGATCCCGTCCGCGGCGGCGCATGGCAATTTGTCAGGTGGGTTGATGAGAACGGCGAATACTTCGACTTTTCGTCCCCGATAAAGAGAGACATAACGCTTACTGCAAAGTGGAACTACAGGACACTGTACCTTGTGGAATTCTACGCGAGAAAAGACTTCAAGGAAGCCTACACCATAAGTGATGTCTACGACGGAGACCGTGTCACGGCACCTCTGATTGATCCTACAATCGCGGGCGCCACGTTCATCTCCTGGACTTATGAAGACGGGGATACGTATGATTTCAACACTCCCGTAACAGGACCCCTGAAGCTCTACGGCAAGTGGAAATACGAGGACAGGCTTACCGTTACCTATCATCTGTATACGAATAGTGACGGGAAAGAAGTCACGACGAAGAGAGTCTATTACAGGAACGACAGGCTTGAAGAGCCATCTGACCCTTCAAGATACGGTTACAGTTTCGTCAGATGGGTCTGGGACACTCCGAGAGACAGAGCGGTGGATTTCAATATCCCCGTCGTGGGAAACTGGAACATATATGCCGAATGGAAGGAAAAGACGAAATACACGGTAACCTTCGATTACGGCGACTCCAAACAGGATCCGGATACCAAGTTAGTATATGAAGGTAGCCTGGTTCCCCAGCCTACGGACCCGAAGTATGACAAGTATTACTTTGTGATGTGGGTCGGGGAGAACGGCAAGGAGTTCGATTTCGACGAGCCCATCACCAGAGATACGACCATCAGGGCAGTATGGGCGAGGGACGCTGTCTACGACATAACATTCGACCACAACAACGGAACCGAGGACACGGTCGTAAGGCTCGGTAAGGGCAGTGACTACCGCGTTCCGCGACCCGAGGACCCGCAGAGGGAAGGCCTTGATTTCGACTGCTGGACGACGCTTGACGGAAAGGAATTCGACTTCAGCAGTGTCGTTTCATCCGACATGACACTCAAGGCAAAGTGGAAGCTGAAGCCTTCCTACAGCATCCACGACATAGGCCCCGGCGGAGGATATGTCTTCTATGACTGTGATGCGGACAATGATTCGGGAAATGCCGACGGTCTCATTTCCACAAAGTGCGGCTGGAGATACATGGAAGTTGCCAGGACTTCCATCGGCTACTACAAGTTCGGCTACTACCGCCCCGAAGGCGGCAACACGATGGTCGGCGGCACCTCCACAGCAATAGGAACGGGAAAGAGCAATACCGAGAAGCTTGTTGCGGCCATGGGCGACGAAGCCTATATGGACAAGGAAGGTGACGATAAGGGCAGCTATGCCGCACTCTCATGCTACAAGAAGGATCTCTTCAACAACGGCTATGACGACTGGTTCCTTCCGAGCAAGGATGAGCTGTATCAGCTGTACATCAATATCCACAGACGCTGGAACGTTGACTGGGGCCACGACGCATTCTTCTCCAGTTCCGAATTCAACCAGGACTACGCATGGTCACAGGATTTCTTCTTCGGCTATCAGCACGGATATATCAGGAATGTGGGACAGTACATACTTCCGGTCAGACAATTCTGATTCAACCACCCCACAAAGAACAATCCTCTTATCGGGTAAAACCGGTAGGGGGATTTTTTTTGACCATGCCATTTCATATCCCGACATCGGGGATATCAGCAGTGAAGAAGAAAAAGAGAAGAAAAAAGCGAAGTGTGAACTCCCGGTTCCTCCTATGGTGTTACAAAGGTTATATACAGGAGAAAGGAAATTGAAAAAGAAAGCCAAGGATTTCATGATGAACACACTCTTCAGCGGGATGAGCATGGAGGATACAGATAAGGAAGCAGGGAAGGCCTTCCACTGCACACTCTGCGGTAAGCCCTTCGATTTCTGGGATGTCCAGGAAGGACTCGGCTTCAAGTACTGGATGGGCTTCGGCTCGAAGTATGACGGAGAGCACATAAGACTCTCTCTCTGCATACAGTGCTTCGACTCTCTTATAGACGAGCTTGCACCGAAGTGCGTCGAGAGTCCGTTCATAAGCGGAAAGGAGTTTGCCGAAGACGATCTTCTTGAAGATACGGGCGGCATGACAGAGAAGGATTACAGGGACCTCATGGCTCATCTTCACGGTGAGGACTCCGGCGGGGATGATGGGGACGAGGAAGCAGAGCCGTGAATTCTGACGGCACTCTGACACATGGCACAGCAAAGGAGAGGACAGCAGTGGCTGCCATCCTCCTGGCCGGATGGTATCAGATACGTCAGAAACGGTAAGATGCTCTCCGATGAGAAAAGGGAAAGCACAGCAGAGGAAGCCGAGAGACTCAGAAGGTTTCCTATTATCAAAGTGACGGTTGACTGGTATAAGGGCCCCGAGGGTGTTATGAGAGTAAGAAGTTGATGGTTGAGCGCAGAGGCTGAAGAAAAAGCGGAGAACCATGA
>CAZGNN010000077.1:0-6965 GCA_964527335.1 uncultured Spirochaetaceae bacterium
GTCGACGAAATCGAAAAGGTATTCAGCGAGCAGAATCTTGTAATTCCTTATCAGATCGGAACGATGATCGAGGTACCGCGTGCAGCTTTGACGGCAGACGAGATTGCAGGCAGCGCAGAGTTCTTCTCATTCGGAACGAACGACCTGACGCAGATGACATGCGGCTTCTCGCGTGACGACTCGGCGCGCTTCCTCACACACTATGTCGGTGACCCGGACAAGCAGTTCTATGACTACGATCCGTTCGCGACAATCGACTTCGACGGTGTCGGAAAGCTCCTCAAGATGGCTGTAGGTCTCGGAAGAAGCGTCAGACCCGATATGAAGATGGGTATCTGCGGCGAGCACGGCGGTGACCCGAAGACCATCGCATTCTGCCAGGAAGCGGGACTCAACTACGTCTCCTGCTCTCCCTACAGAGTACCTATCGCTCGTCTTGCTGCGGCACAGGCTGCCATCAACAGCAGAAAGAAGTGAGCTCTGCAGAGTTCGAATCGTCCTCTCCTTTAACCGGGAGAGGATTTCTTTCGTTTCCCTTTTACCTTATACTGTCCCCATGAAAAGACTTCTTGCCGTCATTCTTTTGGCTTTAACGCTAGCGGGAGTTGTATATGCCGAAGCCGGCATCACAATGTCCACAGGCTTCTCCGTGTTCACCGATTCCGGTTTTGATTTTCTCCTTCCCGGAGTATATTTCGACTACGGAGGACTTGCCGATATCACGAAAAGCGGAAGTCTGAAGTTCGATGCCGGTCTTCATGCCGAAGTTGCACTTGAGCCTCATAATACAGACATGGTCCTCTTCAGAACGACACTCTGTGCAGGTCTGATGGTGAAGACACCTTCCCCGATAATCCTTGAGTTCCTTCCGTCTGCCAGCTGGATTCTGATTGCTGCAGACAGAAAGACGGGATGCAGTGCCTTCGATTTCACAGTCGGCGGCATCGTTAATTTCGCAGCGGACCTCGGGCGCGGTGAGATGGTTCTTCTCGCTGTCGGAACAGATATGGAATACGGACTCTTGGAGAAGAGACTCTACTGCGGCTTCAGCTGCGGAGTCAGGTTTTATATCTAAAAAAGGCTCCCTTTTACGGAAGCCCTACGAGCCAGAAATGGGAATCGAACCCGTGACCTACACTTTACGAGGGTGTCGCTCTACCAACTGAGCTATTCTGGCACTGAAGAGAATATTAACTCAACTTTGAAATAATTGGTAGTGACTTTTAACTTTTTTCTTCGCTTATATGCTACAATATTTTCAGGGGTGAAAGTTCAGAGTGAAGAGGCGAAGACTCATAATAGGCGACGTGCACGGACGCTATAATGCCCTGAGACAGGTTCTCGAAAGGGCAGACTTCACTGACGGTGAGGATGTTCTCTATTCCGTCGGTGATTTCTGCGACAGGGGAAGGGACAATGTCGAGGTGTTGAGGTACCTCTCGTCCCTCACGTCCTTCCGCCCTGTACTGGGGAACCACGATGCCTGGCTCCAGGACTACCTCAGAACGGGCTTCGTCATGAGTGACAACTGGTATTACCGTAACGGAGGATGCACCACTGTCGCTTCATTCGAGGGAGCAGCGAAAGAGGAGAGAAGAAAGTTCTCCGTCTGGCTTGACTCTATTCCGTACTGCAGAATCGAAAAGGGTATGATCATCATCCACGGCGGCCCGGTCGGACGGAGCCTCAGGGAACTCGAACGGCCCAGGGACTACGCGAGGGAAAACAACGCAAAGGACATTCCCGACGAGTTATGGGACCGCACGTACCTGAGGACAGCACTTCTTTATGAACACTGGATGGTGAGTGACGAGAAAAAAGCGGGAATGAAGTTTGATGAATACTCTACCCGGATGTGCGGACAGTATGACGAACTCGGGGATAAAACCAGGACTGGTAAACTCTACATAGCATCACGTACCCGCACCATCTTCACGGGACACTCGATAGTCGGGGAAAGACCATTCTCGTCGAAGACATTCCACATAACCGCACTTGATACGGGAGCCGCATCTCCCGACGGACGTCTCACCTGCATGAATATGGACACAGGTGAGTACTGGCAGAGTGACATCATAAGAGAAACAGAGGAGTTCTAATGCCGCTTCAGATAATCAGAGCAGATATAACAACACTCAGTGTCGACGCAATCGTCTGTCCGACGAACAGACATCTTCTTCCCGGCTCGGGAATCGACAGGGTAGTATATGAAAAGGCCGGAAACGGTTTTGCGGAAGAATGCAGTGAAAAGGCATGGTGCCCCGAAGGCGGAGCCGTTATCCTCAACGGGTACGATCTACCATCGAAGTACGTGATCATGACTGTCGGCCCCCACTGGAACGGCGGTGACTGGGGCGAACTGGATGTCCTTGAAAAGGCCTACCGTTCATCCCTCGAATGCGTGAGGGAACTCTCCGTCACATCCGTCGCCGTTCCTCTGATATCTGCAGGGTACTACGGCGTTCCCGATTACCTGTCGCTAAGAACCGCAACGGACACCATCAGGGAATTCCTCGACACTTACGATGCCGACGTCTACATCGTTGTCTACAACCGCCTTGCCTTCGACCTTTCGAAGGGAATATTCCATGATGTTGCCCAGTACATCGGGGAGGAAGAGGTCTCCAGGTGGGAAAAAGGGCTCGGAAGAAACAAGTGCATTCCCCGTTACAAAGAGAGCAGGCCTGTTGATGCGGACAACGGAATCCCCTCTACGAGAAACGGAAAATTCCCGAATGACATGCTCCTCTTCCAGCATATGGGTAAGGATCCTCTTGAAGAGAAGGATCTGGCAAGCGAGAAGAAGGGAATCATCGGCGGCGCAAGGACAAGTGTCGATATCGAGCTGGAGGACGCAGCTGATTCCTGCTTCGAAGAGAAGGGAGCAGCTGAGTCAGAATCTGAAGCGGTGTCTGATGAAGACAGGGACGCAGTCAGAAACGCTGTCAAGTTCCAGACCAGCCCCCTCAGCAGGCAAGAACTTGACAGGATAGCCAGACGCGAAAGTGACGGTTTCTCTCCGTATCTGAGACGATGTGTCAACGAGAAATTCGAGAAGGCTTCGGACTGCTACAACAAGGCAAACATAGACCGCAAGCTCTATTCGAAGATCATGAAGGACGATAACTACAATCCCACCAAGGATACTGCGCTTGCATTCGCCATGGCACTTGAACTTGATGAAGACGATTTCACGGATATGCTTTCACGTGCAGGCTATGCTCTCTCGAAGTATGACAGAAGGGATAACATCATCAGATATTTCGTCGAACACCATAACTACGACATCCTTCTACTGAACGAAGTCCTTCTTGCATTCGACCTCAATCCCATAGGTTACAGAAAGCAGTGATTGTCGCCTGTGAAGCGACCTTTCTCTCCTCCGTTAAAGCTAACATATGATTACAGTTAACGGAGGACAAACAGATGAAGAAAGGTTTGACTGAAATGGTATTCATCCTGGACAGAAGCGGTTCGATGAGCGGACTCGAGAGTGACACTATCGGAGGATTCAACTCCCTTATAGGAAAGCAGAAGAAGGAAGAGGGCGAGGCTCTTGTCTCGACTGTTCTATTCTCTCACTTCAGTGAGGTTATTCACGACAGGGTTCCCCTTGACAAGGTTCCGCCTCTGACGGAAAAGGAATACTGCGTATCCGGATCGACTGCACTCCTTGACGCCATCGGGGACGCCATCCATCACATCGTCAATGTTCACAGGTATATCCGCGAGGAGGACAGACCGGAGCACACGATTTTCGTCATCACGACTGACGGCATGGAGAATGCCTCGAGACGCTGGTCGAGTGATGATGTGAAGGCCCTTATCGAGAAGGAGAAGACGAAGTACGGATGGGAGTTCCTGTTCCTCGGAGCGAACATCGACTCGGTAGAGACAGCATCGAGAATCGGAATCGATTCCTCCCGCGTTTCTGATTACATCGCCGACAGCGAGGGAACGATGTGGGCTTACAGGAACATGGGCGGTGCCATGTCGTCGCTGAGGAAGTCTTCCCGTCTCGACGAGGACTGGGCTATAGAGAGCCGTAATTACGTGAACTCGAAGAGGGGAAAGAAGAACAACAGCTGAGTGGGAAAGAGCCAAAGTTGCATTTGGCTCTTTTATCTGTCCCGATTTTGGATTATTCTAGATAAAAGATTTTTCCTTTCCGGTTTTCTGTCTTACCTTATAGAAAAGAAAGGAGGGAAAAGGAACGCAGTATGGAAGAGATTAAAATAGACCCGTCCGAAGTCGAGATATTAAAGCTCACGTCGGCAGAGTTCAACGAACTTATTCAGAAATCAGCGGAAGGTGCCCAGGTCGGGCTTCCGTGGAACGCGAAGGTCTTCGATTATTTCTTCGAGAGCGGCCTGAGCGAGGAACAGATAAACGACATCATGACATTTGCCACATTCGGCTACTTCCCCCAGGCGGAGGATGATTACGGATTATGATAGTTCTCGGTATAGAAACAAGCTGTGACGAATGTTCGGCAGCCGTTCTCAGGGACGGCCGTGAGATAATGAGCAATGTGATTGCAACCCAGATAGAGCTCCATAAGCCCTATCAGGGGGTTGTGCCGGAGCTTGCATCGAGACTCCACACCGAGTGGATAGAGCAGGTAGTTGCTGCGGCAATCGCACAGGCTGGAATCACAAAGAGAGACCTCGACGCCGTTGCCGTCACGAACAGACCCGGGCTTCTGGGCTCCCTTCTTGTCGGCGTCAACTTTGCAAAGGGCTTTGCTGAGGGACTCGGCATTCCTTATATAGGAATAGACCACATCAGGGCACATCTCTACGCTTCGCAGATCGAGAATCCCCTCGAGTACCCGTACCTCGGAGTGCTTGTCTCCGGCGGGCACACGGTAATCTGCCGTGTAAACTCATACTCTGATGTCGAAGTAATGGGAACGACCATCGACGACGCAATAGGCGAGGCCTTCGACAAGGTCGCGAAGTTCTACGACATGGGTTACCCCGGAGGAGTCGTCATCGACAGACTCAGCAAATCCGGCGACAGTAACGCATTTCTCTTCCCCGGCCCGACTCTCGACAGGACCGAACATCCCTATGACATGTCATACTCCGGTCTCAAGACAGCCGTCATCAACCAGAAGGACCAGTTCCGTAACGGTGATGCTCCCGACACTCTCGAGAACATCGCGGCTTCCTTCCAGCGCCAGGCTGTGGGAATCCTGATGAAGAGGGTGAAGCTTGCACTGCGTGACACCGGACTGAAGCGCGTCAGTGCCGGAGGCGGTGTTGCCGCGAACTCGCTTCTGAGAAAGGAACTCAAGGAACTCGAGAAGGGAGGCTACACCGTAACGTTCCCGTCTCTCAAGCTCTGCACCGACAACGGCGCCATGATAGCGGGACTGGGGTACCGCTACCTCACGGACGGCGGCCGCGACAGCGACACTCTCACAGCATCTGCAAGAGTGAAGGCTTTCAAAAACAGTTGAGGAAATTTCCGAAAAGGTATTGCAACTTTAAAGGAATTTCTTTATTGTTTCACTTGTCGTTAAATTGGGATGTAGTGTAATGGTAACACTGCAGATTCTGGTTCTGCCTTTAGGGGTTCGAATCCCTTCATCCCAGCTTAATGGTCCCTTCGTCTAACGGTTAGGACGGGAGATTCTCAGTCTCTAAATAGCAGTTCGATTCTGCTAGGGACTAAACCTAAGGCAACGTTATTCGTTGCCTTTTTTATTGTCGGAGGATAACAGCTCATGATTACAGCTTCCAATGTTTCCCTTTCTTTCGGAACACAGGTACTGTTCAAGGAAGTGAATCTCAAGTTCACTCCCGGTAACTGCTACGGCATCATCGGAGCCAACGGCGCCGGTAAGTCGACGTTTCTCAAGATTCTCTCGGGTGAAATCGAACCCGACACAGGTGAGATCATCGTGACACCCGGCGAGAGACTTGCCACTCTCAAGCAGGATCACTTCCAGTACAACGAATACCGTGTCATCGATACCGTCATCATGGGCTACAAGCACCTCTACGACGTGATGCAGGAGAGGGAGGCCATCTACTCCAAGGAGGACTTCACCGAGGAGGACGGAATAAGGGCTGCGGAGCTCGAGGGCGAATTCAGCGAGCTCGGAGGATGGGAAGCCGAGGCAACTGCTTCGCAGATGCTCGACGGACTCGGAATCCCGGTACCTCTCCACGAGAAGAAGATGAGTGAAATCGAAGACAACCTGAAGGTCAGGGTCCTTCTTGCACAGTCGCTCTTCGGAAACCCCGACATCCTTCTCCTCGACGAGCCTACGAACCACCTGGACCTCGAATCCATCCACTGGCTCGAAGACTACCTTGAGGACTTCAACAACACCGTCATCGTCGTGTCTCACGACAGACACTTTTTAAATACCGTCTGTACACATATCTGCGACATCGACTACGGCCGTATTCAGCTCTATGTCGGTAACTACGACTTCTGGTATATGTCGTCGCAGCTTGCTGCAAAGCAGATGAAGGACGAGAAGAAGAGAAGGGAGGAGAAGATAGCCGAACTCAAGGAGTTCATCCAGCGCTTCTCGTCAAACGTCGCGAAGGCAAAGCAGGCAACAAGCCGCAAGAAGCTCATCGACAAGCTCACTATCGATGACATCAAGCCGTCCTCCAGAAGATTCCCCTACGTTGCTTTCAAACCCAACAGGGAAATCGGAAAGAATGTGCTGGAAATAAAGAACCTTTCGAAGACAATCGACGGCGAGAAGGTCCTCGATAACCTCTCTCTCGTCATCAACCCGGGGGAGAAGGTCGCATTCGTCGGCCCCAACCACTACGCCAAAACCGTTCTCTTCCAGATAATCTCCGGCGTCATGGAACCCGATGAGGGTTCTTACACCTGGGGTGTGACGACATCTCTTTCGTATTTCCCGAAGGACAACTCCTCGATGTTCGGTCCCGGAATAACGATGACGGAATACCTCCAGCAGTTCAGCAAGGAGG
>CAZGNN010000078.1:0-4594 GCA_964527335.1 uncultured Spirochaetaceae bacterium
GTTTATAGAAAAAGACCGGACATAAGAAGTGCCCGGTCCTGAAATGATGAATCAGTGTGATTATCTGATTCTGAGTTCCGTATCAACATCGAAGAATCTAGCCTTCTCCATGTTGACGAGGAGCGATACCTGCTCGCCGACTGTCGGGATGACTGACGGATCAATCTTTCCGACGATGTTTGCGTTGTCAGTCGTGACATAGACCTGAGTCTCGCTTCCGAGAGGCTCGACGACACTTACGCTGCCGTTGATGGTCTTTCCCGGCTGTGTTGCATGAGAGAATTCGACATCCTCCGGTCTGATACCGAATGTGACTGTCTTTCCCACATACGGAGCGAGGAACTTTGCCTGTGCAGGAGTTACATCAAGTGTGAATGACGCACTCTTGAGGTATGTCTTGTCTCCGTCCTTTGCAACTTCAACGTTGATGAAGTTCATCGGTGGTGATCCGATGAAGCCTGCGACAAACTTGTTGTCGGGCTCGTTATAGAGTTCCATAGGTCCGCCGATCTGCTGGATGACACCGAGCTTCATGACGACAATCTTGTCTGCCATCGTGAGAGCTTCGACCTGGTCATGTGTGACGTAGATCATTGTAGCCTGGAGTCTGTTGTGGAGGTTCGAGATCTCGGCTCTCATCTGGACACGGAGTTTTGCGTCGAGGTTCGAGAGAGGCTCGTCGAAGAGGAAGACCTTCGGGTTACGTACGATGGCTCTTCCGACTGCGACACGCTGTCTCTGTCCGCCGGAGAGTGCCTTCGGCTTTCTTTCGAGGAGTGCTTCGATGTCGAGGAGCTTTGCTGCTTCCCTTACTCTCTGGTCAATCTCTTCCTTGGGAAGCTTTCTGATCTTGAGTCCGAATGCCATGTTGTCATAGACAGTCATGTGCGGATAGAGAGCATAGTTCTGGAATACCATTGCGATGTCTCTGTCTTTCGGTGGAACGTCGTTCATGACCTTTCCGTCGATTGTGAGGGTACCGGATGAAATGTCTTCAAGACCGGCAACCATTCTGAGTGTTGTACTCTTACCACAACCTGAAGGACCGACGAGGACGACGAATTCCTTGTCTTCGATTTCGATGTTGACGTTGTCTACTGCCTTTACGCCGCCATCGTAAATCTTGCAAATGTTCTGTAAACTTACTGCAGCCATTTGTTTCTCCTTTCTGGTGATGAATACATTTTCCTTCTTTCGGGGATGAAAAACAAAACTTTTCTTCTTTTTTCTTGAATTTTTCAATCTTGAAAACTGTGTTCTCTTAATTTAAACTGTCTGAAAAGAGGAATTTAGTCACAATGCCTAAAATGTACACTTCAGAGGAACGTGAACACATAGAGAAAAGTCTTATTTCAGCTGCGGGGGAGTGTCTCTCGCTCTACGGTGTGAGACGGACGACAGTTGACGAGATAGTGAGGAGGGCACATATCGCGAAGGGGAGTTTCTATCTCTTCTACAGTTCGAAGGAGGAGCTCTTTCTTTCTCTTCTCGACTCCTTCATCCTCTCCCTCGAGGGAACGTACCTCGAGATGCTCCAGAACCTTGACGAGAACCACATCGTGACATCCCTTACCGAGGTGTTCTGCAGAACAGCCCTTCTTTTCTACAGGGAGGGCATATTCCGTTTCCTCGACAGGGAGAATACGGAGCTGATAGAGAGAAAGGTGGGGGAGAAGAAATATTCTACCGTAATGGAAGACGCAGAAAAGACCCTCACGACGCTCTTCTCATACTTCTCGATAGATGACGAGGGAGATATAAGGGCATTCATGAAGGCCTACAGGGCCGTTCTCTCCCTCTTCCTGACAGAAGGAACGTATGAGGAGAAGGAGAGTACGATAAGATTCCTTATTCGGGGTCTTGTTCTTCAGATGGTTGAGTAGGGGCCTTCTCGATGATGACACGCTGCACTCTCTTGTCCTCGACCTTGAGTACGTGCACCTTGAGGTCTCCTGCCGTGATGTCGAACTCCTTGCCGTCTTCGGGAATCGTGGAGAGATTCGACATGACGAAGCCTCCGACGGTGTCGTAGTCCTCGCTCTGCGGGATATCGAGATCGGTTTCCTCGTTGACATCCTCGATGAGCGAGTCTCCGCTGATGCTCCATTTTCCGTCATCAAGCTTCGTGATCTCCTCTTCCTCGACATCGTCGAACTCGTCGTAGATGTTGCCCACGATTTCCTCGATGAGGTCTTCCATCGTTATTATGCCGGCACTCGAGCCGTATTCGTCGATGACTATTGCAAGATGCACCTTCTTCGCCTGCATGTCGGCAAAGAGCTTGTCTGCGTGGATTGAATCCGGAACAAGATATGGCGCTCTTATAAGCTCCTGGAGGGGCTTACGGTCGGGACTGCTCATGTTGAGAAGGAATTCCCTGGCAATGAGTATACCCTTCACGTCGTCGTGGTCCTCGCCGTAGACGGGGAAACGGGAGTAGCCCGAGTCCCTGATGAGGGCGATGACTTCCTCGTCCGATGCGTCCTCCTGAATCCAGACAGCGTCCTGGTCACGGGTCATTATCTCGTCTACCGGTGTATCGTTGAATTCGAATACGTTCTGAATCCACTCCTTCTCGTCCTCTTCAATCGATCCCGATTCACCGGATGCATCGACCATGAGACGTATATCCTCCTCGGTGACTTCGTCCTCGGCTCCGTCTGTCTTGAGACGGCATATCTTCAGTACGAGGTTCGTGCAGAAGGAGAGAAGTTTCACCACAGGCTTGAAGAGAGTCTGGAGAGCACTCACGACGCCGACAACGGCTCTTGACCAGCTTTCGGCCTTCTGCTGCGCTATCCTCTTCGGGACAAGTTCTCCGAAAATGAGGGTGAAGAATGAAATGATTATGGTGATGAAAATGACAGCAAGAGAATTAAGAAGCGCCGTGGAGCCCGGGCATCCGAGACTCTTGAGCCAGCTTACGAGGTGCTCCGAGAGCACGTCAGCCGAGAATGCCGCACCTAAAAATCCTGCGAGCGTGATGCTGATCTGGATTGTCGAGAGAAAGCTTGACTGGTTTTCAACCATCTTCAAAAGCTTTGCAGCCTTCTTGTCGCCTTCATCAGCTTCCTTCTTGAGCTGTATTGCGTTTAATGATATTACTGCGAGTTCCGTACCTGCGAATACCGCATTGACGAATATGAGGAGAACCTGGAGTATGAGAGTAGCCTGAACGCTCATCGTCTTCCTCCTTCATTTCTGTCGTTGGCGAGAGGAGGAACCTCATCCGAATCCGTGTTGTTTGTAGAGTAGTGGCTACTATGGCCGTCGTCCATTAAATTAAAATCTGCCTTTGCACTTTTTCCTGTGCGTTGAAATTAAAACTATTTCAAATAATAAATAGAGAATTGCTCTTCGTCAATGATTGAAGGCTCGCCTTGCGGAGACCTCTTTGAGGACAAAAAAGAAGCGGCGTAAGGGAATCGGACCCTCGTACTCGGCTTGGGAAGCCGGTGCACTACCACTGTGCTAACACCGCATCAACAGAGAGAAGATTAACGCAAAAGAGGGAAGAAGGGAAGAGTATTCCCTTACAAAATGAGACAGACGTTACGATGGAAGAAGCCATTGCCGACTGCCTGGACAACTGGAGTAGAACTCTCTTTTTGGAGATTTCTATCCATTTTCATCATGTTTTAGCCGGATTAAGCATCTGAAAATAGCTAAAACATGCAAAAAAATCGATGTTTTAGCCGACTTGGATTAACAAAAAAGGCTAAAACTTATCAGAATCAGAAAGTCGTTTCGGCGGAAGGTGCAGAAAAGGTTGAGGGTACTGTATTGTAATTGTTTGCAGTATCAGATTTTGACTGAGTTATAATAAGTTCGAAAGAGTCTTCTTATATAATGAGACTGTATCATTTGTAATCAGAAGATGATTTCCGTGCACTCGTCTTCGATGAGGGAAATGAACTCTTCGGCATCCACAACCTTTATCTGTTCTTTGCCTCTGCATCTGAAAATGATTTTTCTCGGATTCTTGCGCAGAGCCAGGATTTCCTCCCTGCGGATATGACCGCTTCTGTAAAGACTGCAAAGAATCGAGTCGTTCGATTCAAGCCTGACGGGAACAGCAACGGCATTCTTCGGTACGAATTGGCCTTCTGCTATCATTTCTGTCAGATACTCACCGGATTCTGTAAGGTAACGGAAGGAATCTCTGTCGTGGGAGAATACGGAAAGAGATTCCAGCTCATAATTCCATGACAATATCTGGGACAGGATGGTAAGTGAGACTTCGCCTGCGTTCTTCTTCAGAATCCGGCCTGTAGATGATGAGCGTCCTGTCTGCGGCCATGACGCATAAAGAGTGCAGAGTATTCTTGCACACGATATCGTGGAGAGGAGTCTGTCCGTTTCGCTTTTCTGTCCCTGTCGGCCGAAGTTCCTTACGGCAATCTGTTCAAGCTGTGAAAAGGGAACTATGGCTGAATATATTATGCTGAAAAGGTCAAGCTCTGATTTAAGCAGGTTGGTATATCTGCTTTCGTCAATGATGAAAATGGGATAACCGGAATCCTTGAGGGATAATATGAATGAAACGCTTAATTCCGAGTCCTCGACTTCTTTCCAGACCCATACCGGAATCAGT
>CAZGNN010000078.1:4694-6723 GCA_964527335.1 uncultured Spirochaetaceae bacterium
TTCCGAGAGAATCGGGGAGATGGATATGCCGTTACTGTTCAGCTCGTACAGGAATGATATTGAAGAGTTGTCGAGCAGGGCGATATCCCTCTCGTTGTTGTATCTCTGGTATTCCGGAATCTGCATTATTGATCACCTCTGTATTTTCTGCATCTGCTGACAGTCTCATTGAAGAATTCAAGATTGAATCTGTGTGTGTCGATATCTGGGTCATCGTCTATGGCGTCACGGATTCTTCTTTCAAGAAAAACTGCATTGATTATATTTGACGGAGAGACAAGTGAGCTGTCGAGACCGAGGATGTCGAACCTGGAGACAAGATCTGACGGATCGGAATCGAAAGCCGATTCTATGTCATGCCTGACTTCGGTTCTTTCATGGAAGAGACAGTCTTCATAGAGGGCGATGAGAACAGCTCTATATGGTACATGGTAGAAATTCATGAGTGAAAGAATTCTGTCCGAGAAGGATGCGTATGGTGAATCATCAAATTTACGCAGAGGAGCCTGAACGAGCATACCGCAGGCAAAGAACTGGGCTTTCCAGTCTTCCTGTGTGAATCTGTTCTCGATTGTGTAAGGAGTTTTGACATCATTGTACAGAATGTGATAGAGCATGACATATGAGTTGAAGATTTCCTGAATCCTCGGAACAGCCGTATTCAGGAAAGGAACCTGTACCTTTCTGTGTTCAAAAATTCCTCCTCCGAAAGATGGCGCGTCAACAGGCAGCCGTATGAGGCCTGATTCTCCAAGATATTCAAAAGCGGTCATCGGGGTGGCTTCTCTGAATCGTCCAAGAATCATCAGCACGCTTCTCATGGCGTCATCACGTTTCTCCTTTCCTGCCGTCACGACATTATGCATCATGTCAGATGTTATCGGTGTAGACATTCTTCACCTCCCTGTAGTAGTTGCCGCAGAGCAGCATGAAATCCGTTATGAGATCAAACTGGGCTCTGGCCTTTTCGTTCATGTTGAATTCCGAAGGGATATCTCTGATGATTTCCTTTTCCGGAAGTGTGTAGGCATTCACTTTTTCCTCATCGAGGCTGAGACATCTGAGTATCTTGCCGTAGTGCCTGTCGAATGTTGTCTTGTTGCTGATTTCTCCTTCCAGAAATCTGTCAAGCGTCGGACGGGATATCCCGGATTCGTGGCAGAATGAGAACTTTGTATATCTCTTCTGTACAAGGATGCATTTGATTTTCTCACCTATTTCCTTTCTGATGTCAAAAGATTCTTTATACATCATGCTCTTATTCCTCCATGCTGACCTTATTTTAGCATAATGAGGAAGAAGTGTAAAAAGATATTTTACATCAGGTGTGATTCCTGCCGGATTATTTCTTTGTCCTCAGCTCTTTCCTGAGAGTCATCAGCTCCTGTTCGTCCCTGTTCGCTTTCTTCTTCGTTCCCCTCCCTTTCTTCGCCTCCGAGATTCTTCTGTCCAGAGGAAATGTGCTGACTGTGTTCGGGCTCTGGAGTACCGCGCTGTCGAGACTGAGGGCCGGGAACTTCTTTATGCTGCCTTTCTCGGGGACGGCAAAGAGCGAGAGTGCCTCGTTCTCGAGTTTTCTGTCTCCATCCCTGAGAGCTTTCTCGAGGATAAGCATCAGGACCGAGCGGTAAGGGGAGGAGTAGGCTGCCATGATGCGGTAGACCTTGTCGAGGAGGGGGATTTCTCCGAGTGAGGTGTAATACGGACTGATGTTCGGAATCAGCGCCTTTGACGCGAAGTAGAAGGGATAGAGCTCGCTCCAGGTCAGCTCCTTCCTGATGACGTGCTCCTTCTTCTCGTCCTCGAAGATGAGGTAGTAGAGGAGCATGAAGGCCGTGATGTTCTGTTCGCCCCTGCTTGAGGTCGTGTTGATGAGGGGAATCGTCCTGCCGTTTCTCACAAAGAGACCGCCGGAGAAGCTGACGCAAGTGAGCGGCAGCCTTATGAGTCCGCTTTCCTCAAGCTCGTCGGATACAAAGGCCTCAGGGGATGTGAGGTTTCTGCTGTTGCCTTTTATCCAGAGTGAGGA
>CAZGNN010000079.1:0-6703 GCA_964527335.1 uncultured Spirochaetaceae bacterium
CGCGGCCGAGTCTGTGACCGGCGCTGTCGAATGCGACGAGCGGCACTATGATGAGTGCCTTTCCGTACTCTATTTCCTTCCCGTTTCTGACGAGCTTCACTCCGAGCCCTGATTTCTCCACATCCCCCCTGCCGAATTTCATTTCGCCGTCTTCTATGAACGGCAGCAGCACTCTTTCATCCTCCAACAGCGGTGATATGTCCGGTTCCGATTTCAGAGGACAGAACGCAAGAATTGCTTCGGCATTTCTGTAGTCATCCCTTGAGAGGAGTTCTTCGACTATCCTTCTCGAGGCTTCCTCTTTTCCGCTGAAGTTTCTTATTCTCTTGAGGACTTCCTTTCTCAGAGCACTTTTTTCCATACGGTTACCCCTGTAAAAAGAAGAACAAAGAGTGAAAGGATAAGATAGTCCCTGCCTTTCGGAGGACAGACTGTCTTTTCTCCTTTAATCGTGAACGACCTCGAATAGAGTGCATCCTGGAAGATGAGAATCTTTTCGAAGAGAAGTCTCATCAGTGATACGGTATATTCCGTGAGATTTCTCACCGGGTGCGAGAAGAAGCTCCCGCCGCGGCTTCTTCTTGCTGTCAGCATCTCGTCTGCGCTCTCGAAGACGATGGGGAATATCGAGAGGGAGAGCATTATGTATGATGATATCTTCCAGCCTGTCTTCCCGAGGAAGGATGACAGAACCTTTCCCAGGACTGATGAAAGCTCTAATAGGTCTGCCTTAAGCACAAAGAGTGCCGCCACGGTTATGAGTGAGAGGAACCTCATCGTATCAGACAGGGCAGTGAGAGTGTCCTTTCCACCGATGAAGCCGAAGAGAAGAATGAGAACGGCTGTGAAGAGCATTACCTTCATCTTCCATAATAGTGAAAATACATTGACGCCCATAATCAGCGGAAGAATGAGCGTGAGTGCAAATAGGACTATCACTTCCCCCTCTGCGAGAAACGATGAAGCTATGGAGTAGAGTATTACCCCGATCAGGAGAATGAGGGGATTTGTCTTCAGATCCATTTCATCTCCCCGAACGGAAGTGGCGGAAGATAGATGCCGTTCTCCTTGAGGGATGTCAGCATGTCTCTGCTCTTTCCGGATGCGGCTATCCTGCCGCCACGGAGGATTATTGTGTTGTCCGTAAGGGCCAAAAGCTTCTCCGCTTCGTGAGACACGATGAGTACCGTCACTCCCTTTTCCTTCAGTGTCATGAGTGTATTGAGAACCATCTTCACCGAAGGGTAGTCGAGGTTGGCCAGCGGTTCGTCGAGAAGAAGAATGCTGCTCTCCATCGCCATGACGCCGGCTATGCATAACCGTCTTCTTTCGCCTCCGGAGAGTACCCTCGGATCCTTTTTCCTTTCCTTCTCGAGAGAGAAGAGGGAGATCATCTCATCGGTCTTTCCTTTAATCTCCTCTATGCTCTTCTTCTGATTCTCGAGTCCGAATGCGATGTCTTTCTCGACAGTGGAACCTACTATCTGGAGTGATGTGTCCTGGAAGACAAGACCGAAGAGCTTCATTCTGTCCTTTGTCTTTCTTATTTCCCGACCGTCGACTGTGACTGTTCCTCCGTCAGGTTTCTCAAGCCCCTTCAGACACTTCATGAGAAGCGACTTCCCGCTGCCGTTGGGGCCGGCTATGAGTGTCAGCGTTCCTTTCTCCACGGAGAAGGAAATATTCTCGAGGAGTGGAGTGCCGTCTATTGTACATGAAAGGTTGTCGACTGAAAGATAAGCCATAGTGAGAGTTTATGTGAAAAGGGATTATGGAACAATAGACAGAAGTGAGATGCACGAATATTCTTTTTCTGTTAATATCATTGGAAAGGACAGACGATGAAGAGAGAAAGATACATTGAAGACTATGAAGACTTTGAGCCCGAAATGCGCACATGGCCTTTCGTTCTCCTCTCTTTCCTTCTTCCTCTTGTTCCTCTGCTTCTTACAATTTTCCTGGGGGAGGGATTCTCCCTTCTTCTCGTTCTCGAGTATGTGATAGTCCTGATGCCGCTGTTCTGCACTGCGCTCTGTATCAGGGACGGGGAGAGGTCCTGGACGTTCATTGTCTCCTCGGCACTCTATCTGGCTTATGTTCTTCTCGAGTGGGCTGTTGCGAAAAAAGGAGGAAAGAGCGGCTATCCTCTCTCGATTCCCTTCATCCTCGCCCTGACTCCCGGCACTCTGCCGCTTGCCGCATACACGTTCTTCTCGAAGAGAAAGCGTTCCAACTGGATAGGCTGGGCTCTTGTCGCATTCCTTTTCTCTTTGGCTTCCGCATTCGTTACCTGGAATGAGTCGGCGTCTACTCTGTGGATTATCTACCCGTGTGTGATGGTGCTTCTCTCCCTCATGCTCTTCTTTGTCACAAGAAGAACGGAATCGACTCCTTGGTATGTGAAAGTACCGCTTATCCTTCTTGTACTCTCGTCATTCACGCTCTATCCCGGATTCTGTGATGTCATCCTCACGGGGACTCTCAATGACAAGATAAACAGTGCACTCAGGTGCTTCATGTATTCCTTCCCGTTCTGGTACACGCTTTCGTTCCTCTTCGTCTTCTCCGGTCTTGCCGGAAAGAGCAGCTACCGTAAGGCCCTCGTCGATGACGGTGCGGAAGATACCGGCACCGCCGGTAACTATGACGACATGTCGGAGACTGTCGTCGTTCCTCCTGTCACGGATTCCGTTCCGAGGCAGTCTTCCTACACAAATCCTCCCGAGTATTCACGTTTCGATTCATCATCGCCCCGGCGCGAGGAAGTGAGAGAGGAGAAGACTGAAGACACTCCTTCTAGAGCCGCGAGCACAAGAGAGCCCCAGAAAGGGGATGACAAGTGGTATGACTTCATCGAAGGCGGCGTCAGGAGCGATGACAGGGACACCCGTCGTGATACGGGAAGTGACGAGAGGCGCCGTGACGGGTACGATTACCCCGAACGCCGTTATGACGAGAGAGACCGCGATTATTACCGGGATGACCGGGATAGGCGCGACCGCTATGACGACAGAGACAGGTATTACCGCGACGACCGGGAGAGGCGTGACCGCTATGATGACCGCGACAGATATTACCGTGACGACAGGCGTTACGATGACCGCGACCGTGATTACAGACGCAGTCTCCGTTACGACGACGATTACTACCGCTACGACGACAGAGACAGACGCGACTGAAATTTCAGAAATGGTGGTTGACAATAATTCTGATTTTCTTTATCTTCTCTTCTGTTAATGCCGTTTTAGCTCAGTTGGTAGAGCAAAGGACTGAAAATCCTTGTGTCCCTGGTTCAATTCCTGGAGACGGCACTCAAAGGACTCCCACATTTTCGGGAGTCTTTTTTTTCAGAGCTCCCTGAAGAGTTCATTGTGGCCTACGAGGTGCTGATGGTCATTGAGAACTTCAAGGTACCAGAGTTTTTTCTCCTCATCATACAGAAGCTTCGTCATGCTTGTGTTCTCGAGGTGCTTCGAGAATGCGAGACGCTTTGTGAAGGGGAGACCCAGAAGGCCGCAGAGAGATGCCCTGATCATGCCGCCGTGGCATACGATGAGAATGCGGCTGTACGGTCCTTCCTCGATTTCACGGAAAACAGGCTCCGCTCTTTTCCATACCATCTCGCTGTTCTCGCCGCCGGGGAAGGGAAGATCCTCTTCACGTTTTTCAAGTTCGTCGAAGAAGTCCTTGTATGATCCGGTCTTCACGCTGAGGGGCTCGCTTGTGAGTGCTCCGTAGTCGATTTCCCCGAGCTCCGGCCTTCTTTCTATCGTCATATTCCAGTTCCCGTTGAGTATGTCTGCTGTCTCCACGGCTCTTTTGAGAGTGCTCGAGTAGAACCTGTCGTAGTGCTCTCCCTTCAGTCTGTCCCTCAGAAGCTGAGCCTGCCTTATTCCTTTTTCCGAGAGGGGAACGTCCTCGTTGAATGCCTTTATGTCCTGGCGGCCGTGCCTTATAAGATATATTTCCTTCATTATTGAAACTCGAATGTCCTGTGTGAGGCTTTCCTCTCTGCAGCCTCCATGCCTTTCCCTACCGCCTGAAGGAGGGAATCTCCGTTGAGGAGGTGATGAGTCATGACGCCTGTGAGGGTGTCACCGCAGCCGACTGTGTTGACGACGGGCAGGGTGAGTGTGTTCTCTATGGTGCAGAATTTTTTTCCGTCGAAGCACCATGTAGGCCGCTTCCCGCGTGTTATGACGCTCATTATGCCGTACTCTTCGTAGAGTTCGTGCATCTTATCGCAGACGGCTTTCTCCGTATCTTCATTATCGTCTCCTCCGGTAATGCCGAAAGTCGAGCAGAACTCACAAAGGTTCGGCTTTATTATGGTCGGTCTACATGGGAGACTGTTTATGAGGTCCTTTCCCCTTATGTCGAGTACTGTCAGCTTT
This sequence comes from uncultured Spirochaetaceae bacterium, assembly GCA_964527335.1. Classification (GTDB taxonomy): domain Bacteria; phylum Spirochaetota; class Spirochaetia; order Sphaerochaetales; family Sphaerochaetaceae; genus Ornithospirochaeta. The sequence goes on from CAZGNN010000079.1 coordinate 4,395, forward strand.
CCCTTCTCTGTGCATCTTCTGACTATGTCCGGAATGAGGGTGTCGCTGTAGCCCTTTGCCTTCGTTCCCGAGATTATGACGGCTGCGTGTTTCTCTTCCTCTTCTTCAAAGAGTGAGAAGAGTCTTGAGGATGCTTCCGCCTCGACTTCGTTCGCTTCTTCCACAAGCTCCGTCGCCGTTCCCTTCTCCTCGTTGATGAGTGTCGTGCATGTTCTTGTCTCAGCCGCGGAGATGAAATACCTGACGGCGATTCCCTCCGCCCTGCATAGAGATACGAACTCATCGACTCTCGGACCCCCGAGCTGAGTGATGTTCACTGCCTCCCGGCCGAGCTTTGTGAGTACGCGTGTGACGTTTATCGCCTTACCTGAGGCAACGAGAGTGTGGACGTCACTCCTGTTGACCTCGTTTTCCCTGAGTGAAGGAAAGACGAGGACCTTCTGGAATGTCGGGGCAAGTCCTATCGTGAGGACAGAGTCCGTCATCTTGCCATCCTGTAGATTTCGGCGATGTCCGCCTTCGTGAGCTTCATGATGTCGCCGATGGTACGGGTGGAGTGGAACGAGCACTTTTCTGCCAGTTCCTCGATGTCATCATCGGAGGGGAAGATGTTCAATTCGCTGAGACGTATCGGCATATTGATGGAGCGGTAGAACTTCTCCGCTTCCTCGATTGTCTTCTCTCCGTCCCTGACTGCGTCTCCTGTGGGCTCTATACCGTAGAGAGAGTAGCCGAGCGTTGCAAAGCGCCCGGGTGCGGACGAAAGTGTGTATCTAGCCCAGCTCGGCCAGACTGCACTGAGTCCCGCACCGTGTGCGATGTCGTATTTACCGGAGAGTTCGTGCTCTATCTGGTGGGTAGCCCAGTCGCCACGGGAAGAGTTACCTGTAGCCATGAGGCCGTTGTGCGAGAGCGATGACGCCCACATGAGCGTTGCCCTTGCATCGTAGTCCGACGGATTCGAGAGTGCCTTGTAGCCGGCGTCCCTGACTGTTCTGAGAAGGGCGAGTGAAAGAGCATCCGTTAGAGGAAGTGTCTCCTTCACGAAGAATCTCTCGAGCGTATGCATCTGGATATCTACAACGGCACAGCCTGTCTGGAAAGAGGGAAGCGTGAATGTGAATTCGGGATTGAGAAGCGCGAACTTCAGGCGGCACCAGTCGCTGTTGCAGCCGCGCTTGAGATTGTCCTCTTCGTCGTTCGTTATTACGGAGCTGTCGCTCATCTCGCTTCCGGCTGCTGCCATCGTGAGAATGCATCCGACGGGGAATGAACCCTGGGGCACCGCCTTCTTCGAGTAGAAGTCCCAGACGTCGCCCTTATACTTGAGGCCGTATGCAATGGCCTTCGATGAGTCGATTACGGATCCCCCGCCTACGGCGAGGATGAAGTCAACGCCTTCCTCTTTCGCCTTTTCGATTCCCTTCCTCACAAGCGATAGCCTGGGGTTTGGTACGACTCCTCCGAGGAGTGTATATCCTATTCCTTCCTTATCGAGGAGGGATGTGATTCTCGCGAGAAGTCCGTTCTTCTCCACGCGGCCTGAGCCGTAGTGGATGAGAACCTTTTTGGCGTTTTCCTTCTTCAGTTCGAGTGCGACATTCTCTTCGGCATTCCTTCCGAGAGTGACACGTGTCGGTGCATAATATGAACTCAATGACATTTTTTTCTGTTTCTCCGCCTTCATGATAAAGGATTGGAGAGAAGCGGGAAAGTCAAATTTCTCTATTGATGAATCATCGGGGCATTATTTAAACTGAGACAATGAAAACAGTGGTAATCGGAAGAGGATGCGTGGGTTCCACAGTCCTCCACAATATATATAAGAGCGGCGATGTTTACTCGCTTGTCGACGAAGAGCGGTATTCGCGCCTCGAAAGCATAATCTTCAACGGAGAGACTCTCCCTGTCGAGACTGTAACTCCATCGTCTCCCTTCAAAGCCGACCTCATCATAGATACCGTCAAGAACTTTTCCCTTGACGAGACAATTCCTCTCATGGCTCCCTTCGTCGGTGACGATACCCTGATTCTTCCACTCGAGAACGGAATCGAGAGCGAGGATGTTCTCTCTGCCGCTTTCGGACGGGAGAAGGTTGTCAGGGCATTCATCGCATCCCTCAGCACGCAGAGGGAGGGGAATGTAATCACGTCATTCTCTCCCGGTATCATCACGTTCGGTGAGGAGGACGGTACGGAGAGTGAAAGAATTATCAGGGTTCGAGATTATCTTTCCTCGACCGGTCAGCCTTTCCGTGTCTCAGGTGACATCAGACACGACCAGTGGATAAAGTACATGTCGAACACATG
>CAZGNN010000080.1:0-6691 GCA_964527335.1 uncultured Spirochaetaceae bacterium
GGCTAATCCCCCTTTAGCTCAGTGGTTAGAGCAGAAGACTCATAATCTTTTGGTCGATGGTTCAAGTCCACCAGGGGGGACTCACAAGGGGTGTCACAGACACCCCGATTTCTTTTGAAGAGGAGCTGAAATGCTCCTTTTTCATGTCAGTCCGGAGAGGTCAACCTTGTAGATGAAGGACCCCATCTCGTCATTTCTGATGAAGGCTGCCATATAGACCGGAAGATATACGATATTACCGTTCACTTTCACATTGTCAGATGTAAGTACCACAGCTTTCTTCAGGCCGTACTCCTCATTCCCCATGACGTTCTTCAGGGCATTATGACGGACATAATCCTTTCCCGACTTGACTTCAATGGGAAGAATGGAATCATTTATCCTGACAAGGAAGTCAATCTCGCCCTGTTTCTTGCTGTTGAAATAGAAGAGACTCAGTCCGTTCGAAAAGAGTTCCTCGGCAACGGCATTCTCGTAAATGCATCCGTAATTTATGCAGTCGTCACCACGGAGAATCCTCGCCTGTATGCCCCGGGCATACTGAGCAGCGAGAAGTCCGACATCGTTCGAGAAGAACTTGAAGAGATTGCGCAGTCTCGAGAGTTCCAGCGGAGCCTTCGGTTCCTCCACGTTATAGACGGGAAGAGCAATCCCGGCCTTTGCAAGCCAAATGAAGCTTTCCTCGAATTTCGAGAATTTGAACTTTTCATTCAGTTTCTTGAGAATGAATCTCTTGTTCGGATTATTGAGCTCGGAGGGTATGATGTCGAAGATATCCTTGATGAAAAGATTCCCATCCCCGACATGTTTTGCCACATCTTCCCGGTACCGTCCGAGTATGTCCTTCTGGACTTCCAGAACCCTGTTGAGGTCGAACGTGTCGAGATAGACCTGGACAGCTCTCGGCATTCCTCCGACAACGAGATAGAGTCTGAAGAGACTCATCAGCTTGTCATGCAGATACGCATCGACGGGAGAGGAATTGTCATAACAGGTCTTCAGCGTCGTAATGAGGCTCTCGTTGAGACCGTTCGCGAGGAAGAATTCCTCAATTGACAGAGGATGCATCTCCATTACGGAAAGATACCCGACAGGAATGGATCTGATGTCATTCAGTTCAAGCCCCAGGAGCGAACCGCTGAGAATGTAGCGGTACCGTCCGTCATCAACGAGGAACTTGACTGCCGTTATGATATCGGGAAGAAGCTGAACTTCATCAATGAATATGAGAGTGCTGCCGTTCTCGAGAGGAGCATCCGCAAGGGCAGTGATGCGGGTAAGAAGGTCCTTGGTGTCACGGAAACCTTCCAGGGTTTTCAAGGCTTCCCTGTTCTCATACAGGTTGATGTCAACAAAGTGCTTGAAGCATCTGCTGCCGTACTCTCTTATCGAGTAAGTCTTCCCTACCTGCCGCGCACCGGTTATAAGAAGGGCTTCCCTGTCATGTGATGTGAAAAACTCTTCTATCTTTGCCGTAATCCTTCGTCTGATCATAACGGAAAACTTCTCCCTGCAAAGATATTCTAATACCCGTTTTCACTTTTTCCAACATTTTTCAGCGCTGTTTCCACACCTTTTCCAACATTTATTTGCCTGTTTTTGTCACCTTTTCCAACTTTTGCTTTAAAATCTACAGAAAAAGCCTCATCAAATTTGTGGAGAAAAAGACTGATTTAACCTTCAGATTCGTCTAAATCTCATCAGAAATCACAGATAAAGACAGATTAACCCTCTTAAACCGTCTTTATCTCGTAAAAAACAGCAGTTTTCTCCATTTAATCATCATGCTCATTATGTTCCTGTTTTCTCAGGAGAACATTCAGCCATCTGTAGCTGAATGACGGGCGGACATCATTGCTCTGCCAGCACTTCACAATCCGGAGGGATGAAGGGAGAACCTCCCCTATTCTTTCCTCGTTCATATCGGTGTACCATCTCTCTCCTTCCCTTCTGTCACCGCTTCCGTAGCGGAAAGAGCAGTAGAGAATGCCATCATCCTCGAGAGCCGACGAAAGGACGCTGAATACACTTCCGAGGTTCTCCCTCTTCTCGTGAAGAAGCGAGGCATTCGCCCATATTCCCGAATAGAGCTTATCAGTACGGAAGTTCATATAGTCCATGCATACGGCTTTTATTCCCGTATATTCCGTAGCTATGCGGCACATGTTCTCGCTTGCGTCTATCATGTCGACAGGATAGCCGAGGGAGAGAAAGTACTTCGTGTCGCGCCCGGAGCCGCAGCCGCAGTCGAGTATCCTGCCGCCTTCTCTGACAAGGGAGAGAAAAGAATCAAGGGAAGCTGGAACGAAGGCGTTCACAGTGGAATCAAAGTACGCCCTTCCGCTGCTGTCGTAGTAGGCTACAGTACGGCTGTCCATTCTACGGCCTCGAGAGGATTATCGATAAGAAGTCCACGGCAGAGAGGAGCGAGAAAACGCCGAGGAGATGTGGCTCCGAAGAGATTAGCTCATCGTCGGAGAGAACGACGGCATATGACGCAGCCTTCCCGATCAGGGACCCCCTGGCTGCAGTGAAGGCCGCAACCTCTCCGCCGTTCAGGATGACATCGGTAAGGTGTGTCACAAGACGTCTCTCGTTACCCGGAAGACAGAACACAAGGGAAAACGGAGATGACGTGTCACCATCGTCGTTGAAGGTAACGCTCTTCTCGGGGAATCTTCTTCTTATTGCCCAAACGAGCGACTCGGCCGCAGCTCTCTCCTTTTCTCCAGACATGACTGCAATGTGTTCACTTCCCCTGATGCATTCAGAGACAGTGGTCATTGTGCTGATATTTGTTGAATCAAGAGTCTTCGCAACAGCCCCGACCAGGCCCCTTGTAAGGGAGAGGGAGACCGTATCAGCATCCTCCGTTCCGTCGAGATGGAGGACGGGACTGTACTTTGCCGTTCGTCCCGCTTCATACCAGACCCGGAAGTCCTTGAGGCCGTCGAAGGAGAGAGTCTTGCACAGTCTCACGACAGCCGATCTGCTGACGCCGACGCCGTCTGCTATGTCACCGATTGAAAGCTTCTGGATATTCTCCTCGTTCTCGATGAGGAAGTTCACTATCTTCAGTTCGACTTCGGTGAACCGGCTGAAATCACATCCGACGATCTCCATGAGACGGGAATCTCCGCTGGTCTTCATCACAAACCTCTCCTTTTTCTCAACTATATGAAATCAGGAACGGAGGCGCAAGTTTTTTCATTCCATGAAGCTGACGGATTTCCAGGCCCACCTCTCCGGTAACAGTTCCGCTCCCCTGAGTGCTTCAAGAGTGCAGAAGAACGTGTCATCGGTTGATCTTCCGTCTTCGAGGCGCGAGAAGACGTATGAATAGAGATCTGGAAGAAAACGATAGTACCGGGCCCCGGAAAGGATGACTCTGCCGTCCACAACAAGATATATGCCCCGGGAATCCGGCTCTCTGAGAAGAGTCAGTGTTCCGCTTGCCCTTTCGAGGGTGAGGGAGAGAGAGCCTTCCGTTTTCATTGGAGTCACGGAGACAACACAGCCGAAGGCTCTCACGAGAGTCTCGAGTGCTATATGGAGCATCTCGTCGGGAGAGAGATATACCGAGGGGAACATCAGGGAAAACATGTGACAGGAATCCCTTTCGATATTCCCTATCTCCTCAGAGTAGAGATACGGATTGCCGTTGAAGAAAAACGCGCCTTCCGTCTTCACTTCATCGTAAACCTTCTCACCCTCAGTCAGCGAAAGAGTCACGGGGCTCTCGATTATGACGGCCTTGTCGTAGCGCTTTGCGTACTCTATGTATGGAGAATGAACTTCTGTCGGGATGGAGAGCACGACGAGGTCGATGTCGTCACGCTCGAGAAGGTATTCGGGATCCTTATCAAGATGTGGGATATTGTGTATCCTCATGAGCTCCCGGCCCCGCTGCATGCTCTTCGGAGCAAGGGACGAGAGAAAAAAGCGACAGTCAGAGTTGACGGCATGGGCGTGGCGGTATGCCGAGATACCGTCCCCGATGATGCCGACGGATATCCTATTCATCGTCTTCTTCTATGAGGTCAAGGGTATCGAGAAGAGTCTCGTTGAGATAGGCCTTGACGGTATCGCGGTCGAAGGAGAGCGGAAAGCGTCCGATTTCCTCTCTCTCCCCTTCGCCGTACATGACGACTGTCGGGTCAAGAAGATAGCCTCTGACGCCGTATTCCTCACTCAATATCTTCACGGCCGTTCCCGTCATGCGCGATATCTCCCTCAAATCCTCCCTCTCGACTGATACGCAGAAGATGTACTTCCCGTCCCTGACGGCAGCAAGAGCGTACGGAATCGTGACAACGGAGTTGAAGCCCGAGGGCACTCCGTTCTCGATGTATCTTATCTCGATTCCCTCGACAGTGCGTGTCTCCCTGACACCCCTGTCGGGAGAGGGAATGTTCTGGCTTATAGACGGAGAGAGCGTTTCTTCAGTGAATCTGTCTACTATCATAAGGTGTCCTTTATTGCGTCCGCCAGAGTCCGGCCTTCGAGAACCCTCAGGCCCGCAGTGCGGAACGAATGTATGTATGACGTCTCCTCGCCTCCGTCGGAGGAGAAGAGAGAAGAGACGACATCGGAGAGCGCAATCTTGTCAGCCGGGCGCGAAAGTATGTATGACGACGATGTCAGCTGACGCACGAAGCCGTTCTCCTCGAGAATCCTGAGGTATGTCGTCGTACGGAAATAGATGACGCCGGCCCTTGCCGCAAGCTTCACTCCGGATATTCCCCCCTCTCCCTTCTCGAAGCTCTTTGCAGCCTCGATGAGGATTCTGACGCCTTCCTCGATTTCCCTCTTCGGGGTGACAATCGAGCCGGATGCAATATCCCTGCCGGGTCGGAACTGGTAGATGAAGGTTGTCTCTGCGGTAAGGATTATTATGTACCAGACCACATAGCAGTAGAGAAGAGCAAGGAGAATCGAGGCAAGGGAGCCGTAGATGACGGAGAACTTGACGCTCGTTATGACAAGGCGTGTGAATATCTGATAGAAGATACTCATCAGGACGGTACCGAATACGGAACCTGCAGCTGCTGCCGACGCCTTGACCTTCACGTTCGGGACGAAGAAGAGAAGGAAGAAGAAAATGAGGAACATCACCGCATACTGTCCGGTCTTCTTCAGTACAAGCTTCATGTTTCCCCCGGACTCCGCCACTCCGAGGCGGGAGTAGACATCATCCCTCACAGCCTCCGAAAGAGCGAGGGAGAATGCGATGAAGACAGTCATCACTATGATGAAGATGATTATCTTGCCGTAGCGCTTCATTCCGCCGCCGGAGTACCGGGAGCGGAATATGCTGTTGATGATTGTATCTATCTGGACGGCAAGAAGAGACGCCGAGATGACGAAGAAGATGAGGCCGAATATTCCGAGCGACATCGCGTTCCTGCTGAAGAGCGTAAGCTTCTCGAGAACGAATGTCCCCTCAGCCTCTCCGAAGGTGTCCCTCAGCCAGTCACCGACGACGGCGACGAAGTTCTCGGTTCCCCCGAGAGCGGAGAGAAACGCCGAAAGGAAAGTCACGCAGGGGACTATCGCGATGAGAGTCGAATAGACCATGCCGGAAGCGAGTATCGAGATATTGTCGCTTCCGATTTTCGAGAGGGCCTTCCCCACAACCCTGAAATAATCCTTGAGCCAGGAGACGGCCTTCCTGAGGTGTTGCATCAGACGAATTCCTCGTAGAATGCAAGGCAGTCGGCCATGACTTCCTTCCTCATCGAGTCATTGAGGATTTCGTGTCTTCCGTCCTTATAGAGCTTGAGCCTGACGTCGTTGATGCCGGCGTCCTTGTAGAGGCCCGAGGCCTTCACGACGCCCTTCGAGTAGTTGCCGACAGGATCCATCTCACCCGAGAGGAACATTATCGGGAGGTCCTTCCTGATTTTTGCAATGAGTTCCCTGTTGTTTGCAGTCTCGAGTCCCTCGATGAGGTCGGCATAGAAGCGGGAGGAACAGATGAAACCGCAGTCGGGATCCTCCTCGTACTTTCTGATTTCCTCCCTGTCGGAGGAGATCCAGCAGTATATTCCTTCCCTCTTATGGTCGAACTTTGATAGATACGAGCCGAATGCAAGATTGTTGAGAAGTTCGTCCTTGTGCTTCGATCCGTACTTCTTGCATCTTCTGAGGGCAATCATGCGGCCGAATCTGCTGACAAGGCCCTTGCTGGCCCCCGTTCCCATGATGATGGCAGCCCTGTAGTCCTGGCTATGAAGAGCGATGTTCGTGCGTGTGAGGAACGAGCCCATCGAATGGCCGAAGATGAAGTGAGGAACATCTGGGTATTCCTTCTCGATGAGCTTATCGATTTCATAGGAGTCGTTGCAGATGAGCGTCCATCCGCCTTCTTCTGCGAACCAGCCCTTCTCGTCTTCCCCTTCCTTCGTCTTTCCGTGACCGCGGTGGTCCTGGCAGTAGACCGTATAGCCGTAGCCGTTGAGGAATGAGGCAAAAGAATCATACCTCAGGCTGTGCTCAGCCATGCCGTGATTTATATGCACGGTCGCCTTTGTCTTTTCAGCTTTCCATACTCTGTAGAAGAGTTTCTTCCCGTCACTCAGTGTCAGCCATCTTTCTTCCATTGTGTTCTCCTGATAAGAGTATAACACCAAGAGAAGAAAAAGCTCTATCATAAAGATATGGAAAGAAACTGTCTTGTATTCTCCGATGT
>CAZGNN010000081.1:0-6602 GCA_964527335.1 uncultured Spirochaetaceae bacterium
TCGTATGTGGGAATAACGCTCTTCCTGTTCGCGGTCGAGTCGACGTTCATGAACATTGCACGCACTCTGGGGCGCACGATGGCAACAGCCGCTCCGGGCTCTCTCATCCCGATAGGACTTGTGCTGGGCGCATGCGTCGTTCTCGCGGAGCCCGCCATCTGGGTTCTCACGGAGCAGGTTGAAGAGGTCAGTGAAGGAAAGATCAAGCGCTTTGTCCTTCTTGCCTTCATCGCCATCGGTGTTGCATGTGCCGTCATGCTCAGCATGATAAGAATCCTCAACGGAACATCGATCTGGTGCTTCCTGCTTCCGGGTTATGCGGTCATAGTTGCACTTCTGCCGTTCGTTCCGGCGCTCTTCGTCGGAATCGGCTTTGACTCCGGCGGTGTCGCCACCGGACCTATGAGTTCGACCTTCCTTCTGCCGTTCGTCTCCGGTGCCGCATCGGTGCTGGCCGAGGATCCGTCGAGCATGGCATTCGGCATGATCGGCCTCATTGCGATGATGCCTATCCTCGCCATCGAGATACTCGGTCTCGTATTCTCGCTCAAGGTAAAGAAGGGACAGAAAAACGTGGAGGAGAAAAATGATTAAGGGAAAGATGCTTTTCGCAATCGTGAACAAGGGGGAAGCGGGGAAGGTGATGGATGCCATCAGAAGCCGCGGTGCCTGGGGGGGAACCGTACTCAACGCACACGGTACTGCTCCGACTTCCATCCTCTCGATGCTGGGACTTGGTGACAGCAAGAAGGAGATTCTTCTCTCAATGCTGAACGACAGGATCGAGAAGGACTGTGTGGACAGCCTCAGGGGTATAAAGTGCAAGGGCGTTGTCGCCCTTCTTGGTGAAAAAGGAGAAAATGACATGAAAGAAGATCTCGTGATGATTCAGGTTATATGTGAGAACGGCTATGCCGATGACATAATGGACGCTGCAAGAAAGGAAGGCGCGAAGGGAGGTACCGTCATAAAGGGACACGGCACTGCGAAGGCAGATGACACGAAGTTCTTCGGTTACCCCATCACCGCAGAGAAGGAGGTTCTCGTCATCGTCGAGGAGAAGACGAAGGCGGAGAGAATCATTTCGGCCATCGACGGTCTCCCGTTCCTGAAGCAGAAGGGAAAGGCTGTCATATTCTCGCTTCCGGTATCTCACTTCAGCACTATCGGTTAAGGGAAATAAGTAGATTCTGTGAAGTTCGGCCCCTGGGTTTGTCGGGGGCCGTTTTTCTCGGTTTTTCGTGTTGACTTATACTTGCAATTCAATTATTTAAGATAGTGTTTCGATAATTTTTCTTATCGATTTCACTTGATAAAACCGGAGTGTTTTCTAAATTGATGAAGGAACTTTTCTCCCGTGTAAGGGAATATAAGAAGAAGGCTATGATTACGCCCGTCTTCATGGTGCTGGAAGTACTCATGGAAGTGCTCATTCCAGCCATAATGGCCCAGATCATTGATGTCGGTGTGGCAAACATGGACATGAGGACGATCATCATCCTCTCGTCGATGCTGGTTGCCGCGGCGCTTCTGAGCCTCACGTTCGGAGTGCTCGGTGCCCGTTTCGGCTCCGTTGCGGCTTCGGGCTTTGCAACCAACCTCAGACATGATCTCTACGACAAGGTCCAGACCCTGTCGTTCTCGGACATCGACCGCTTCAGCCCCTCGAGCCTGATAACACGTCTCACGACTGACGTGCAGCGTATCCAGATGCTCTTCAGCATGTCCATCCGTATGTTCGTCCGTTCCCCGATGATGCTCATCTTCGCTGCGATAATGTGCCTCAGGAACGGCGGCTCTCTCTCCATAATCTTCGTCGTCGTAATCCCCATCATGGCTGCCGGCGTATGGATCATGACTCACAAGACACACGGCTACTTCACTGCAGCATTCAAGGGCTTCGACCGTTTCAACCAGGTTGTCGGCGAGAACCTCTCGGGTATCCGTACCGTCAAGGCATTCGTCAGGGAGGAGAAGGAAAAGGAGAAATTCGACGAGAGTGCGAAGTACATCCGCGACAACTTCAAGAAGGCCGAGCAGATGATGGCCCTCATGAACCCGCTTGTAATGTTCGTCTCTTACGGCTGTATGATAGCCATCTCCTATTTCGGAGCCAAGCTCGTCAACATCGGCCATATGGATACGGGTGCCCTCATGAGCATCTTCACTTATTCGACCCAGATTCTTTCGTCTCTCATGATGACGGGCATGATCATCATCATGTACACGATGAGCAAGCCCAGCATGGAAAGAGTGAGCGAAGTTCTCGCATATGAACCTACGATGGATCCTAACGAGAACGGGATAAAGAGCGTCGAGAACGGGGACGTGAAGTTCGACCACGTGTCATTCGGCTACAAGGAAGGCTCTTCCGTTCTCAAGGACATCAATCTCGAGATAAAGAGCGGCGAGATGGTCGGCGTGATAGGAACGACGGGAAGCGGAAAGACGACTCTTGTCTCCCTCATTGCACGTCTCTACGATACGACGAAGGGCGACGTCCTTGTCGGCGGACACTCTGTGAAGGACTATAATCTCAAGGCCCTGAGGGACAGTGTCTCTGTCGTTCTCCAGAAGAACACGCTCTTCTCCGGTACGATAAGGAGCAATCTCCAGTGGGGTGACAAGAATGCCACGGACGAGGAGATGACTGCTGCGGCGAAGGTTGCCTCGGCTTATCCCTTCATCATGGAGAAGGAAGGCGGCTTCGACAGCACCGTAGAGCAGGGCGGAACGAACTTCTCCGGCGGCCAGAGACAGAGGCTCTGCATAGCAAGGGCCCTTCTGAAGAAGCCGAAGATCCTCATCATGGATGACTCGACATCCGCTGTCGATACGGCAACGGACAGGGCCATCAGGGAGGCTCTCCACAACTGTGTCAGCGGCATGACTAAGATAATCATCTCGCAGCGTGTCTCGTCAATCGAGGACGCTGACAAGATCGTCATAATGAACAACGGCGAAATAGAGGATGTCGGAACACACTCCGAGCTTCTCGAACGCAATGCCGGATACAGGAATCTCTACGAGACCCAGACAAGGAAGGAGGCATAAGTATGGCAGGTAAACCGAACAGGGCAGCAATGCGCGCCATGCCCAAGGCAAAGAATCCGGGCCGTTCCTTCATGAGACTGATGAAGTTCGTCTTCGAGGGCAAGATGCTCTATATTCTCCTTATCCTCGCATGCATAATCATCTCGTCACTTGCGACTACATACTCCGCAACGTTCATCGGTGACTACATCGACGACATCGTGATTCCTCTCAAGGGAGTCGAGAATCCGTCATTCGTGCCGGCACTTCTGGCTCTGGGTAAGTTCGCACTCGTGGTGCTCGTGTCGATTATAACGTCCTTCATTTCGTCCTGGGTCATGGTCGGAATATCACAGGGGGCGGTGTACAAGATGAGAACACAGATGTTCTCCAGGCTCGAGAGCCTTCCTCTTTCGTACTTCGACCAGAATGCGAGAGGTACAATCATGAGTGTCTTCTCGAACGATACAGATACCATCAGCCAGCTCATCTCGAACGGACTGGTACAGCTTCTGACTGCCGGAATAACAATAGTCATGGTTCTCTTCTCGATGTTCGGTAATTCCCTTGTCCTCACGGCAATCGTCATCGTCTTCATCTTCATCACGCTCGGCGTGACGGGAAAGGTCGGAGGAAAGAGCGGAAAGTTCTACGCTGCGCAGCAGAAGGACCTTGCCTCTGTCAACGGCTACATCGAGGAGATGATGAACGGCCAGAGAGTCATCAAGGTATTCACTCACGAGGACGAGAGCAGAAAGGATTTCGAGGTCCTAAACGAGCGTCTCAATCAGTCGATGGCATCCGCAAACAGCTGGGCCGGAAGCATGGGACCGCTCAATAACAACCTCGGCCACCTCCAGTACGTCGTACTCGTACTTGTAGGAGCCGTTGCCATCATCCGCAATCCCAATATCTACACCATCGGAGGTCTTGCGGCATTCCTGCAGCTGAGCAAGTCATTCACGAACAACATCTCCCAGATTTCCCAGCAGGCGAACACGGTCCTCGTGGCACTTGCGGGTGCGGAGCGTGTATTCGACATGCTGGACCAGAAGCCCGAGGAGGACGAGGGAAAGGTTACTCTCGTAAGAGTATCTGGGCATGACGAGAACATGCACGAAGTGAAGAACAGCACAGGAAAGTGGGCCTGGAAGAGGGACGGAGTCCTGATTCCTTTCAAGGGAAGCGTCGTCATGAAGAACGTCGACTTCGCATACGTAGCGGGTAAACCTGTACTCCACGACATAACGCTCTACGCAAAGCCGGGGCAGAAGATTGCCTTCGTCGGCCATACGGGCGCGGGAAAGACGACCATCACGAACCTCCTCAACCGTTTCTACAACATAGAGAAGGGCGAGATAACAATCGACGGCATCAGCATCATGGACATGAAGCTTGATGACCTCAGACGCAGCATGGCAATGGTATTGCAGGATACATCTCTCTTTACCGGTACGATAAGGGACAACATCCGCTACGGCAGACTCGACGCAACCGATGAGGATGTCGTGAAGGCGGCAAAGCTTGCCAATGCCCACGATTTCATCATGATGATGCCCCAGGGCTATGATACGGTCATCACCAACAACGGTGAGAACCTCTCGCAGGGACAGAGACAGCTTCTCTCAATCGCCAGGGCCGCTGTCGGCAACCCGCCGATTCTCATAATGGACGAGGCAACCTCCTCCATCGACACCCATACCGAGGCACTTGTGCAGTCGGGTATGGACAAGCTCATGGAGAACAGGACGGTCTTCGTCATTGCACACCGTCTGAGCACGGTACGCAACAGCAACGCCATCATGGTCCTCGACAAGGGTAGGATAATAGAGCGCGGCGACCACGACGACCTCATCGCGGCAAAGGGTGTCTACTATTCACTCTACACGGGAACGAGCGAACTCAACTGATGAAAAAGAGCGGAGAACTGAAATCCGCTCTTTTTCTTTCGCCCGTCTCCGGACTAAAATAACCCTGTGAAGGACAGAACATACATCTGCATCGATCTCAAGAGCTTCTATGCCTCCGTCGAATGTGTCGAAAGGGGACTGGATCCGATGACGACGAATCTCGTCGTTGCGGACCCGGAGCGCAGCGACAAGACCATATGTCTTGCCGTGTCGCCGTCGATGAAGGCACTGGGCGTGAAAAACCGCTGCAGGGTCTTCGAGATACCTCCCCACATAAAGTATCTGATGGCACCGCCGAGGATGCAGAAGTACATAGACTATGCGGCGTCTATCTACGGCGTCTATCTTGATTACATCGCCCCCGAGGACATCTACGTCTATTCGATAGACGAGGCCTTCATGGATGTTACGGACTACCTCGAGCGTTACTCGAGAACGGCGAAGGAGATGGCCGTCTTCCTGATGGAGGAAGTCAGAAGAAGAGTGGGAGTGAGGGCGACAGCGGGTGTCGGAAGCAACATGTACCTATGTAAGATTGCCCTGGACATAACCGCGAAGCATGCTCCCGATTTCATAGGTGTCCTCGACGAGGAGAGCTTTAAAGAGAAGCTCTGGGACCATACACCTCTCACCGATTTCTGGAGAATAGGGCGGGGCCTCGAGACGAGACTCCACCGCCTCGGACTCTACACGATGCGTCAGATAGCCCACACTCCGGAAGATATCCTCTACAAGGAATTCGGTATTGATGCTGAAATCATGATAGACCATGCCTGGGGAAGGGAGACTGTCACCATTTCCGATATCCAGCACTATAAGCCGAAGGGGGAGAGCCTGAACTCGGGGCAGGTTCTGATGCGTGACTATTCCTCTACTGAAGCCGAAATCGTTCTCAAGGAGATGGCAGACGAGGTTGCCCTCATGCTTACGAGGCGTCATCAGCGAGCCTCATCGTTCTCCCTTGCAGTGGGCTACGCGAAGAAGGACGGAAGCGGCATGTCGGGCGGAAGCGGAACAACATCCACCGCAACCCAGTCGGATGCTGCCCTGCGTCGTGTCTATCTCGATATCTTCAACCGCATCGTCGACCGTGACAAGTCGATAAGACGCTTCTATCTTACGGCATCATCGCTCGAGAACGAGGACGAAAGCCGTCAGCTCGACCTCTTTGAAGATACGGGAGAGAACGAGAAGAAGAACCGCATACAGAATGCAGTTCTCTCCATCAAGGACCTCTACGGAAAGAACAGCATCGTCAAGGGAATGGACTTTGAGGAATGTGCTACAGGACGGGAACGCAACCGCCAGATAGGAGGACACAGGAGTGGAAACGAAGAATAGAACGAGAATGCCCATCGAACAGAGAGCGAAGATCTTTCTTCCCTTCGCCGGAGTCAGGGGCCTTGACGAGGCACTCGAGAGAAAGAGACAGGAACACTTCATGGAAGAGAGAATCATCCTCAGCGAGGACGGAGAGAGGGAGATAGACTCTGTCCTCTCCTCCATTTCAAAAGGTGACAGGATAGCGGTTTCCTCATATGAAAACGGACACTACACAGAGAAGGAGGGAATCGTGATGAAGAAGGACGGGATGGAAGGTTACGTCCTCATGGAGAGCGGTCCCGTCTACTTTCAGGATATACAGTCAATAGAGAAGAA
>CAZGNN010000082.1:0-3063 GCA_964527335.1 uncultured Spirochaetaceae bacterium
AGGAGAAAAGCCATGGACAAGGAAAAACTTGAACTTTTGAAAGACAAAGCCTTTTCAATCAGATGTGCGACAATAAAGGAGATAGCCTCATTCGGCTCTGGCCATATCGGCGGAGCGATGAGTATCTGTGACCTTCTTGCACTTCTTTATTTCAAACAGATGAACGTCGACCCCTCCGACCCGAAGAAGGAGGACAGGGACAGGCTCGTCGTGTCGAAGGGACACGCAGGCCCTGCAGTATATGCAACACTCGCACTCAAGGGATTCTTCCCCGAGGAGATGCTCTCCACCCTCAATCAGGGCGGAACGAACCTGCCTTCCCACTGCGACATGCTGAAGACGCCGGGAATCGACTTCACGGCAGGGTCACTCGGACAGGGCTTCTCCGCTGCAATGGGTATTGCAGTGGGACAGAGAGTCAAGGGCGTTGATGCCTGGACATACACGATTGTCGGAGACGGCGAGAGCCAGGAAGGACAGATCTGGGAGGCTGCAGAGTTCGCAGGCGCACAGAAGCTTGACAGGGTCATTGCATTCGAGGACCTCAACGGCCAGCAGCTCGACGGCTACACGAAGGACATCATCCCGGAAGAGGCCGAGAGCGTGAAGAAGAGATGGGAAAGCTTCGGCTGGGACACAGTCACAGTCGACGGCCACGACATCGGGGCACTCGATGAGGCAATAGAGAGAGCGAAGAAGACTCCCGGTAAGCCCCACATGATAGTCATGATCACCCAGAAGAGCCGCGGCTATGTATTCGGTGAAGGCGTCAAGGCCAACCATTCCATGCCGGTAAAGCCGGAGATGGCTGAAGAGGCTATAAAAGTCCTCACAGAGAGAAGAGGTAAGTAAGATGAAAAGAGATGCACATGATTTCAATCACTATAAGGAAGCCGTAATCGGCGCTGTATGCGACATCGCACGTGAAGACAAGAGAGTCTGCTTTGTCGACTCCGACCTCTCGTCATGTATCGGGAGCACTACATTCCAGAAGGAGTTCCCCGATAGATTCTTCAATGCAGGTATAGCCGAAGCGAATATGGTCGGCATCGCTGCCGGTCTTTCATCTGTCGGTCTTGTTCCCGTCATCCATTCGTTCGGCTGCTTCATGTCACGACGTGACTATGACCAGCTCTTCATATCTCTCGGGTACACCCATCAGAGAGCCATCTGTATCGGGTCCGATCCCGGAATCACTGCACAGTACAACGGCGGCACACACATGCCCTTCGAGGATATCGCCCTGATGAGACAGATTCCCGGCTTTGTCATCGTCGAACCGAGTGACGCCCAGTCTCTCTATAACCTCACATGGCAGGCTTACGGTACGGGAAAGAACGTCTACATCCGTACCCCGAGAAAGGGAATCAACTTCAGGTATACTCCCGAAGACAGGATTGAACTCGGTAAGGGAATCGAACTCAGGGACGGTGGAGACGTCGCCATCATCGCAACCGGTATCGTAATGGTTGATGCGGCACTTGAGGCGGCAGACATTCTCGATAAGAAGGGAATAAAGGCGACGGTCGTCGACCTCCATACAATAAGACCTCTCGATGAGGCTCTTGTCGAGAAGGTTGCATCCCGCTGCGGCAGAGTACTTGTCTGCGAGAACGGGCGCTATGCAGGAGGAGTGGGCGAGATGATAGCTTCCCACCTTGCCGCAACATGCCCTGTGAAGATGGGCTTCGTCAACGTCGGCGAGAGATTCGGAGAAGTCGGTAACCTTTCCTACCTCAAGGGAGCTTTCGGCTTCACAGGCGAGAACGTCGCCATAAAGGCAGAGGCACTTCTCAAGTGAAGGTAGTCCTTGAAACCATCCCTCTCTGGGATGCCCTGAAGGAAAATACGGAGTGCCCGATCTGCACTCTGATGAAGAAGGCGGAAGAGGACAGCATAGCTTACTATCTGTCATCCGCCATCATGACTCCGGAAGTACGGGTAGAGACCAACAGATACGGTTTCTGTCCCGTACATTCGGTGATGCTCACAACACGCGGGAATCCTCAGAGTCTCGCACTAACCATGGACACCTACTACGGTGAGAACGAGGAACATTTCAGAAAAGGCTTCGAGGAGATAGCGAAGGCAAAGAATCCCAGAAGTGTTGAGAAAGCCGTTATAAGGCTTAAAGAGGAAGCCGGGAAAAGAGAGAAGGGCTGTCTTGTCTGCTCAAGGATGACCGACCGTCTCTACCGCTACTGTTACACTCTCTCATCCCTTTTCGAGAGTGATGAGGAGTTCAGGAAGGCATTCCTGAATTCAAAGGGACTCTGCCTCCATCACACATTCCTTGTCTCCGAAACGGCAAAGGATTCCCTCAGAGGTGATAGTTACACCACCTTCCAGAAGGAGCTCTTTGCGCTCCTTGAAAAGAACCTCAGCCGTGTCAGACATGACGACTGGTGGATGACCCAGAAATACAAGAGCGAGAATCAGGACAAACCCTGGAACGGTGCCGAGGATGCCCACAGACGTGCCGTACTCAAGCTCGTCGGAGAAGGACGCGTCATAGACCCCGTCACGAAGTAGGTGTTTCCTTTTTCTTCCTGTGCTTCTTCGAGAAGAGAGAGGGCTGCTCTTCCTCTTTCTTTTTCTTCTCGTCCCTGATGAGACAGCGCTTCAGAAGCATCTCGGAGAAATCGATTTTGTTGATGTGAAGATATTCGAGGTAGTTATCCTCGAAGCGGTAAATCAGAAGATAATCCTTTTCCTCAAGAAGAGAGAATGCGAGAGTGAGCATCGGCGAATGGGTAAGGTGATAGTTCTGTGCCTTTTCCTTCTCCTTTTCTGTCAGATAGGTGTTTGACCAGAATATGGCGAGGACATCCTTTCCCGATGTGTCTCTCACGAGAATATCGACACCATCGTAGTCGATGTCAACTGAAAGGCCGGGAAAATTGCGGCCGATCGAGAGTGCAATCCTGTGTGATATTGTGCTCTTGCGTCTCTTCCTGTCCTCTTCCCTGAATGAATCAAAATATTCAAGCATGGACTGTCTGAACGACGAAAAGCATTCAATCTTCTCTATGCGTGCCATAAAACCTTCTTTCTCTCAACCTT
>CAZGNN010000082.1:3163-4326 GCA_964527335.1 uncultured Spirochaetaceae bacterium
TCGTCGATAATCAGTCCGAGTTCGTCGAGCTGACTCTGGTCTACCCAGTTCGGGCAGTCGTCCATCGGTGAGAGAGCTGCCGTGTTCTTCGGGAATGCGATGACTTCCTTGATGGAAGACTGGCCGGCACAGATCATGCAGAGTCTGTCGATGCCGGGTGCGATTCCTCCGTGTGGTGGCGGTGAGAACTTGAAGGCATTGAGCAGGAAGCCGAACTTGTGCTCCGCAACATCATCCGGGATATTGCAGATACGGAAGATTCTCTTCTGCAGCTCTATGTCGTGGATTCTGATGGAACCCGAAGCCAACTCGTAGCCGTTGAGCACGAGGTCGTAGAGGTCGCCCTTTACTGAACCAGGATCGCTCTCGAGAGTGTCGAGGTATTCGACCTGCGGCATGCTGAACATGTGGTGTGCAGCTTCCCAGTGGCCTTCATCCTCGTTGTATTCGAAGAGCGGGAAGTCGATGATCCAGCAGAATTCATAGCCTGGTTTGATTATGCCGAGGTTAGCACCGAGCTTGCTTCTGACAGCACCCATCGAGTTGCAGCACTTCTTCCAGTTGTCATGTGCAATCATGAGGATGACGTCGCCGTCCTTGGCACCCGTAGCAGCGAGGACTTCCTTGTCGTGGCCTGCGAAATACTTAGAGACACCGCCTGAGAGTGCACCGTTATCGACCTTCATCCAGCAGAGACCCTTTGCTCCGTAGACCTTTGCAGCATCCTCGAGTTCAGTGAGGTACTTGCGTGTATAGTCATGGCCTTCTGTCTTCGGTGCGACGATGTACTTTACATATCCGCCTGAAGCGAGTGTGTCGACGAAGAGCGAGAATGTGGAATTCTTTGCCCAGTCGGAAGCATCCCTGATTTCGAGACCGAATCTTAAATCCGGCTTGTCGCAGCCGTATGTGTTCATTGCATCATGGTATGTGATTCTTCTGAAGTGAGCGGGAATCTCGGTCTTCATGACATCCTTGAACACGTAGCCGAAGAGGTCTTCGACGAGAGCGAGAACATCGTCACGCTTGACGAAGCTCATCTCGATATCGAGCTGGGTGAACTCGAGCTGTCTGTCTCCTCTCGGGTCCTCGTCTCTGTAGCAGCGTGCAATCTGGAAGTACTTGTCGAATCCGGAGACCATCAGAATCTGCTTGTAGAGCTG
>CAZGNN010000082.1:4426-6551 GCA_964527335.1 uncultured Spirochaetaceae bacterium
ATACCCTTTACAGCTATACAATATTCAAGCTTGAGCTCGGATGCTGTTTTCTGGAGGGCAGGAGATGCGTCATCGTCGACAACAACCTGTGTCAGGCCATAGCGGTCGCGGAGGTTGATGAAGTGGAGGGCACCGTGATTGCGGTCTCTGTGGACCCAACCGTTGAGAATGACAGTCTTTCCTTCGTCTGCAGCTCTGAGCTGTCCGCAGGTGACTGTTCTCTGCATAAAAGCTTCTTCCATATGTTTTCTCCTTTGGAGTTGACCCATTCTACCACTGAGGGCAAAACTTTTCTAGATTTTCTCATTGAGTTGTTGTCTGCCTGCCCGGCCCTGAAAGAGAGAAAATCGACAGTCTGAGTCCGGATGTCGGAATTTTACATGGCTTTGAGGAAAACTGGAGGGTAAGTGGATAAATATACATTTGATTCTGCATATTGTTTCATTGTGGATTTTTCAAAAATCTCATAAAAAAGAGTGTACAATTTTTTCCGGATTTGCTAGACTCCACTCAACATTGAGAGCAATCTCAATCCTATTCGTAGATTATTAAATACTACGGTAGATCTCCTCAGGCAAAGGGTCTCTATTTATTAGAGAATCTCATTTCCCCCTCCTTAAATCTAGTAAAGATGAGACCTTTTGGCTGTTTTGTTTTTCCCTTCAATTCTGTCCTTTAATTCTTGCTGTGGTTTGAAAGTGTTTCAGCCCTCCTGTATTGTGTCCCCGGTCCGGGCTGATCGTTTTACGGTGTTGCGGAAAGGATATGATTCTTTTATAGGGGAAGAGTGTTCTCTGAACCGGTAAAACGTCAGATTTTGCCGGAGTGTCATTTTTAACGTTTTTTATATCTTTTTTCTATCTTCTTTACGTATAGTAAAATTCACCTTGAAAACAAGGCCTCCAGTGTCCGTGCAGGAGGCCCTTTAGGGGGATGTGACAGAACTCTATATGACATATTTTATGCATTGCGTGTTGTACTTTTCAGACCTCGAGACACGTCATGGCAACGATTGCGTCATATATCCAGTTAGTGACTCCCGTGCATTCGCGGCGCATGGTCTCCATCTCCCTTATCGTGAGACGGCTCCTGATAATCGAGAGGGTCCTGACTGTGATGTTGCCTCTTCCGACTCCCCTGAGCGCCTCGACGACCATCGCCGATTTCTCAGAGATGCCAGTGATATCCTTACTCTGGGTATGGTGGAAGGTGAGCTTTCTTCCGAAGATGTCGTAGTGCCGTGCGGGGCCGCTCGAGAGGAACGTGGAGCCTTCGTCGTCCTTCTTCGAGAGACCGAGCTCATAGAGACAGTGTTCGCGCGACGGTGTGAGGGTCCAGCTGAACTTTCTTGCAAGTGCCTGGGCAACTCTCTTCATCTCCGGCGGTGTTCCGAGCGGGGAGGGCTTGTAGTAGAGTCCGTTCATGATGCGTTCTATGGTGTGTGTCACCTCTATCCTGTGAAGTGTTCTCTTTATGGTGTCGTAGCATCCGTACATGAGAAAGTCGTAGACGGAGAATACGGCGCCGTATTCCATATGAGCGATGGACTCCCTGACTCTGTCCTGTATGTTGATCATCTTTCGCACCTCGTTTTCCGCACGGTAGCAGAAAAGCGGAAAAGGGACAAGATGGTTGAAATAACTCTTTGTGTGCGAAGAAATTAAGCTATATTTTTATTATTAAAAGTACTTTTATTATTTAATATATTAAGTAATATTATTAATGGTACATAAGGGGCGGAAAAACTCTTTGTAAAATTTTTATTTTTCTTCCCGGAACAAGGAAAACTGCTCCCGGAGGAGCAGCATTCATTCCCTGTTGAACCGGTTGTCCCAGTCCTTTTCCCTGTCGAAGATGTCGTTTTCCATCGTCTCGACCTTCTTCTTGAGTTCCTCATATTCCTTCTCGAGGTCCTCGTCAGTCTTCTCGTGGAAGACCGCGTCCTCGACGTCGTCGTGTGAGAAGCGCGTTCTGTGTTTTTCCCTTTTTCTCGAGAAGACCGTGTCGCCGTAGCCTTCGTCCCTCCACTCCGTGGTGCTCAGTACGTCCTTCTCGCTCTGCTCGGGAAGTATGACTGCAAGGGCAAGATATATTGCGCAAAGGGGGAAGATGCCGGTGAAGACGG
>CAZGNN010000083.1:0-6447 GCA_964527335.1 uncultured Spirochaetaceae bacterium
GACTATCGGAAAGCTGCTTGCAGAAGAGCTTTGCTTTGAATTCTACGATCTCGACGCCGAGGTCAAGATGCGTACGGGAATGACAATCGAAGAGTTCGTCAGATCCGGGACACTCGAGGAAAGAGACAGAAAACGAGGGGAGATTATCAAAGACATCATCGAGCGGGACGGGAATCTCGTTTTCTCGGTCACACCCATCTCGTTTACCGACAGCTTCAGAAAGGAACTTGCCAACCGGAAGAACCTCATTCTCATAGAACTCTACGACAGTGCATATCATATCTTCCAGAGGCTTTTCTTCAGTGACGAGAATGACAACATATACTTCGACGACAAATACAAGAACGAGCACAAGACGCACTATCTCAGGGAAATCAACGAGGACCTGAAGTATTACGGGAAGATATTCTCATCGCTCGGCACGAGGCGCTTCAACATAAACAATGACTCTCCCGAAAGAAGCGTTCAGAGGCTGATTGAGGAATTCGCCCTTAAGAGCTGACCACTCTCCTACTCTTTTTCCTTCTGTTTTGCATAAACACAGCAGAAGAGCTTGACTATGTGTGTGATTTTCACATAATTACCATTGTTAATTATCATTGTTAACAAGGAACTTCTATGACAGTCGAACTCATCAAGAGGATAATGGATGCATTCTACATGGGAAAGCGCGTAAGGGACATGCTTCCCCTCCTTCCGGAGGGGGTGTCACCCTCGTACGTGCGCTATCTCGATACGATCGAGAAGCTTGAAAGGAAGAACGGCGCCGTCCGTGTTTCCGATATAAGCATGGAGATGAATGTGCAGCGCCCCGGAGTGACGAGAACCGTAAGGGAAATGGAAGCGAAGGGATACCTCAGAAAGACAACATCCCCGGACGACGGGAGAGTGACCTATCTCGAAATAACGGAGAAAGGTAGAGCTCTTTCGAAGAAGTACAACGAAGAGGTCTTCGAGGAGATCATCGCCGCCCTTCCTCCCGTATCGGACGAGGAGGCCGAAATCCTCATCAGGACTACGGAGAAGTTCTATCGGACAATGAACTCAGAAGGATTAAAAAAATGAATAACAGTACAAGTCTAGATTTCACCCAGGGCAGCATCTTCAAGAAGATGATCCGCTTCATGATACCCGTCCTTGCGGCCCTCGTTCTCCAGGCGGCATACGGCGCCGTGGACCTTCTTGTCGTCGGACGCTTCGGAACGACTGCGGGACTCTCGGGAGTATCGACGGGAAGCCAGGTACTCAATCTCGTGACATTCGTGATCACATCGCTCGCAATGGGCATTACCGTTCTCATCGCACGCTATCTCGGAGAGAAGCGGACAGATGATATAGGACCCGTCATCGGAGGCTCGGTTGTCGTCTTTACCGTCATCTCGGCTGTTCTCTTTGTCCTGATGATAGTCTTTGCACGCCCGATTTCCATTCTCATGCAGGCTCCCGAGGAAGCCATCGAGCAGACAACTCAGTACGTCAGAATATGCGGAAGCGGCATATTCTTCATCGTTGCCTACAATCTTCTTTCCGCCATATTCCGCGGTCTCGGAGACAGCAGGTCCCCTCTCATATTCGTTGCGGTTGCGTGTGTCGTGAACATCTTCGGTGACCTTCTCCTTGTCGCCGTGTTTCACATGGATACGGCAGGTGCCGCCCTTGCGACTGTGCTTGCACAGGCCGTGAGCGTCATCTTCGCACTCGTTCTATTGAAGAAGAGAGGACTCCCGTTCAAGATTTCCAGGAAGGATTTCGCATTCAACAGCCAGGCGGGACTCTCGATGAAGATAGGACTTCCCCTTGCACTCCAGGAAGCACTGACACAGGTCTCGTTCCTTGCTCTATGCGCCTTCGTCAACAGACTGGGGCTCGCAGCATCCTCCGGTTACGGAGTTGCCTGCAAGATAGTCAACTTCACGATGCTCATTCCTTCCGCGCTCATGCAGTCGATGGCCTCCTTCGTTTCACAGAACATGGGAGCCGGAAACGAGAAGAGAGCAAAGGAGTCCATGTTCACGGGTATCGCAATAGGAGTCGTAATCGGAGTCCTCGTATTCGTCCTCGTCCTCTTCAAGGGTGACATGCTCACTTCCCTCTTCACGACTGACGAGGAGGTAATCGCCCGGGGATTCGACTATCTCAAGGGCTTTGCCCCGGAGACTATCGTAACGGCTGTGCTTTTCAGCATGGTCGGCTACTTCAACGGCACCAACAGAACACTCTGGGTCATGATTCAGGGGCTCGTACAGACACTTCTCGTGCGTCTTCCCCTGGCTTACATCATGAGCATACAGCCGGACGCAAGTCTCACAGACATCGGTCTTGCCGCACCTGTTGCAACGGCTTTCGGCATCGTCCTCAACGTCTGTTACTACATCTACCTCGAGAAGCAGAAGAAAAAGCACCAGATCAAAGCTGCTTCCTGAATGTACTCTTTTTTGCGGAAGCTTCCCTTCCGAATACCTGAAGCTGCCTGAGTGCGGGGAACGGTGACGGGTCGTCAATCTTGACTAGGTTCTTCACCATCAGTGATGAGACTGTCCTCTCATCGAGGGTGAAACTCTGAGCACCGTTCTTCTTCAGGGCGAAGACTTCACTGTTGCCGTCTGAGGATGACACAGTCGCTTTTTCCCACCATGCGTCATGCGTGAAGTCTGCCCTCGTGTAGAAGACTATCCTGTAGATGGTGACAGGCCTTCCGGAATCGAGATAGAACTCGGCGTTCGGGTCTCTGTTGATTTTTCAGCTTCCATAGGGCCAGAAACCGTGAGATGAGGCAGAACAACGGCCTATTACTCCAGCATATGATAAAAGAGCTCTTCGACAAAGAGGGAAAACGGAACTTGGCCTCATAAGGGCAAGCGAAAGTACCGGCTACAGCATGCCATTCGTCCTCTTCTCGGATCTCTACAACAGCTCTTTCACGGGTCTGGTATGGACACCGGAAGTCAGAAAGGCTGAAGACGGAGGGACTGGCTGAAGAGAATCGAAAGCTCGGTCTTTTCTCCGCTCACGATGATCAACGCCTAGTCTGACAATACATATCCATGGTCATTCGGAGATGTATCTGAAGGCGTTCTTAAATACTTCAGACTGCGTCTCAGGCTTCTTCCTTATATCTACAGGACATATGCTGAATTCCACAGGGACGGCATTCCCGTGACAAGAAGCATGGAGCTCATGTACGGGGACCTGACGACAAGGCTCGCAGATGATGGTCACGAGGAGTTCAGAACACAGAAACTTCCCTTCGGACGCGAGAAGACGTTCGTATTCGAGAACCAGTATTTCTTCGGCTCCGATCTTCTTGTCGCTCCGCTCTTCAAGGGTGAGACGAAGAGAAGAGTCTGGCTTCCCGACGGAATCTGGTACGGTTTCGAAACAGGAGAAAGGTTCGACGGCGGAAGGATGATCGAATACACTCCGCCGGAGGATGTGATTCCGGTATTCGTGAAGGACGGAACCCTGATTCCGACTGTCGAATACACCGACCGCGCATCAGAACCTTCCGAAAAAGTTATCGTCGTTCCATACGGCAATACCGAAGGCTCGTCGACATACGTCTACGACGATGACGGAAAGACGACATCTGACGAGGGTGTCTGGATACGCCTCAGTGTGAAGAACGGAAAGCTTGAAAGGACGGGGGAATCAAAATGGCACTTCAGAAGTTTCACGCTCTCCCCTTCCCTCTGACTGAAGAACAAGCGCGCATTCCCTGTCACAGCATGAGGAAGGTGCTCCTCCGATTCTGACCTTTTTCCATCTCGCATGTGGATTACATTCCTGATTCCCGCTACGATGTATCCATATGGAAGACTGGGAAAAACTGTTCGGACCCGCAATACTCAAAAGAGGATTCGACCTATGCAAATACAATTCGGTCAGTAATCTGACGGAAGACGGCTACAACAACTTCAGCGCTGACGTTGAGGGAACAAACGGCTACCACGTCTCCCTCACACTCAACTCGGGATGGGTCGAAAAACCATCCTGCACATGTGCCTATTCGCAGAGCGTCACATACTGCAAGCACATAGCTGCTGTACTCTACAAAATAAGGAATAAATACGGGAATGATGTCTTCCTGGAATCAGGCTACTCCGAAAAGAGAGGATCAGCAGACTCTTCTGGTGTAGAAAAGCAAAAGGGAACAATTCTTCATACTCTTATCTTCGAAGACGACACAAAACCACACTATCTGTCCTTCGGCCCGACACTCAACATCTACAAGCCGTCTTCTCCGACGCTTCATAAGGCTACGTCACTTATTGCCCAGGGTAAGCTGGAAAACCGGGAAACAAAACTGATTAATGACGGCAAGGAGAAGTATCTCAGCTACTCGGTAATGGTTTACGAAGAACAGGATCACCCTGCCATAGTCACAATACTTCTCGGCAGAAACGGGATAACACACTTTTCGTGCTACGACTTTGACCACTATGGCTTCTACCGTTCTCAAAAACATCTGTACAGGGAATGCGGAAATGACGTAAGAGACAGGAACGGCGAAATCGAGCTGTGCGTTCACAAGACAGCGGCATTGCTCTCCCTCTTCAGCTATCTCAAAGAAAACCGTGACATATTGGACTACTCCGATTCATCTGCGGAGAAACTCATGCAAATCTTCAGAAAAGAAAGGAAGACTGATTTAATCAGAAAGTACAGGAAGAACAGCACCATAGTGGACATACAGCCGACAATCGACGGAGAAACGGTATTTCTGAGAATCTCGAATGACGGGGGAAAATATTACTGGGTAAGGGATGTACAGAAGCTTTACAGCGCATTCTTCAACAGAACAGACTATTCACTGTCCAAGACTTTCAACATAGACTTCGACGCAGTTTCTCTCACTCCACGGGCGGAAAAGGTAATGGAACTGCTGAAGACTATGACTGTCAACTCTAAACTGAGCTGCAAGGAACGTACTTACTTCATAGACAGGAGTAAGATTCCGTATACGGAGTTCATGGATGAATTTTACGACACAATGCAGAGCTCAGACATCCTCTACGAGGGAACTCCCCTTCTGGGATTCAGGGAAACAGAGCCGTCATTCAGAATGAAGATAGATGCAATGAAGGATGGAGCCAGAACTGTCGGTGTCTGTGTCAGCGGAAAGATCTCGGGGAAATACAGAAGCAGAAAATACATATACTGGTATGAGAACGGATACCTCAACAGAACAGCTCTCTCGAACCTGGGCTCCGCCGCCTTATTAGCAGAGATTGCCGGTGAAGACGGTTCATTCTCCTTCAATGTGGGACTGAATCTCATTGATAATTTTTACCAGAGGATTCTTCCTGGTTTAAGGCGTTGCGGAAATATTGAAGACAATGCATCCCCCTCGGTCTCGTCAATCATCGAGGAACCACCTGTCCCCGTATTTTATGGAGATATAGATGATGACGAGAAAGTCATTATATGTACACCTTACCTCAGATATGACGGCAGGGAGGTCCGGATTCTTCCCGATATAGGGAAATGGAAGAATATCGGGCTTGAGAAGAAAGCAAAATGGAATCCTATTGAGGATGATATCAGAACATCTCTCGACGAAATCTTCAACGGTCCCGTCACAGAGCACGGAGACTGGTCCGTTTCCGACGACGATGACTCGGTCTTCGAATTCCTTGACAGAGGAATCGTATCCCTGATGGCTCTTGGAGAAGTCAACACGACAGACAAGCTGAGAAGGATGATACTGAAGAGGATGCCGAAAGTAAAAGGCACAGTCGATATTGACGATAAAGACGACAGCATCCTCAACTTTACGCTTGATTTGGGCGGTCTTACAGTGGATGAACTTGCAGAAATCCTCAAGTCCTACAGGGATAGAAAGAAGTATTACCGACTCAAAAACGGAGACTTCATCTCTCTCAAGGAAGAGAATCTCGATACACTTGCAAATCTCTTCAATGACACAGGACTATCCCTGAAAGATTTCATTAAAGGCAGGATGAACATTCCGCTCTACCGTGCTCTCTACCTTGACCAGATACTCATGGAACAGAACGGAGTAACCTACGAGGCAGGTCAGAAGTTCAGGCACCTCATCAAGGATTTCAGGACAATTAACGAATCTGACTATGCTGTTCCCGCATCACTTGAAAATGTGATGCGCTCATATCAGAAGGACGGATATCGTTGGATGAGGATTCTCTTCGAGCACGGCTTCGGAGGAATCCTTGCAGACGACATGGGACTGGGTAAGACTGTGCAGGCACTATCGCTTTTGAAGGGATTCAAGGATGAAGGGAAGAATATGCACACACTCATCATATCCCCGACATCTCTCATCTATAACTGGAAGGCTGAAGCAAGAAAATTCACTCCCGAACTGAATACGGTAACGATATCCGGAGCGGCACAGGAAAGAGCTGAAATCATAAAGGAAAACGAAAATTATGATATCCTCATAACAAGCTATGACCTTCTCAAACGTGA
>CAZGNN010000084.1:0-6437 GCA_964527335.1 uncultured Spirochaetaceae bacterium
AGAGAGAATGTTTCCTGTACAAGACTACTCATTGATTGTTTTCCTCCTTTCTGTTGAGAACTCCGAAGTTAATTACGCTTGTCTTCTTTACCTGCGGTTCTTCTTCGTCGTCATCTTTAAAATCCTTGAAGAGCGTCGTCCCCGGATGAAGCCCTTCATAATCATTTCTGTATGCATTCAGTGTCCTTGAACCGTGATCCGCCGGAATGTCCTTATCCTTGTTCTTCCTGAATTCGTTCTTCCTTATCTTGTTCTTCAAGCCGTAATCAATGTTCTCGCCAATCTGGAGCAGATGCGCTTTGCTGTCCGCAAAATCCTTGTGCGAGACCTTTATGACAGTATCGAGGGTGTAGTCGTAATAAACATTGACCGTGCTCCCTCTGAGGTCGTAGTTCTCCACCTCGTACAGCTTCCCGTAGAGCGAGAACGTTCCGTCATTGTAGACCCGGCGCTCCTCTACTACGAGAAAGGCCTCATCAAGATCCTTCTTGTCGACGAAGTTGAGCGGTGTATTCACGCTGTCGCCTTCGAAGAATTCCTGAGGAGTCTTATCCCCGCCTTCCAGTGCGGTATGGTTGTAATTCTGGTGCGTCCTCTCTTGCCAGGCGATGTAATATGCGTTAAGCTCTTCCAAGGACTTAAAGCCCGCCAATTGAGCTTCTGCCACAAATTTCGAGACATCTTTGTTAAATCTCTCAATTTTTCCTTTACAATTTGCGGCATACGGTAACGCATGCTTAATCGTTATTCCAAGCCTGAGGCATGTATCCTTGAGGATTTTAGCGACGTACTGCGAACCGTTGTCACATAGCAGTGCTACCGGTTTACCATAAGTCTCAATCATCTTCCGGAAGCTTCTGTGAACATCGAATGCCGTCTGACTCGAGTAGAGAGTCCCTCCTAGAATGTAGCGTGAAAAATCGTCTATCCACGCTACAAGGTACGTCTTCACCTTGCGTCCTTTTATGTAGAGCACCGGTCCGTATTTGATGTCCGCTTGGCAGAGCTGCATTCTGTGACGCTTCGCAAAACGCAGGGCAGACTTATCTGATGCGAAGGTTCTGTCCGCTATCTGACTCGTTCCCCAGCCCGACTCCTGCAGATTCCTCTGCAGTGTTGAACGCTTGACGCATCCGCGTTTGATGGTACCCTCGCTTTCAAGTACGTCGATGATTGTTCTTACGCTTCGGGAATTCAGCTCCTTCCTGAGCGTTATGGCCTCATTCAGGACCGCGACTGGAATGACACGCCTCTCAGGTCTCAGCTGCTCTTTCGGAAGCAGGGCATTATAGCCTCCCTTCTTGTATGCTTCCAGGTACCGGCCGACAGTCTTCGTACTGAGATTGTTTTTCTCAGCTGTTTTCTTCTTTTTCTCGACCAGTTCGTCTTGCGTCAGGTAGGGATCGAGAAGCGGTGCGATGATTTCCATCTTCTTTTTCGCCTTTTCCTGCCTGTCTTTCTCTTCCATCAGGCCTTTTACCTCCTTCTGGAAGCAGTCTAGACCGTCTGTAATGGACACAGGCACTGAACTCGGTGGCTGATGGCCCAGAGACCTTCGGAGGTAAATTCCGCCATGATTGTTCCCAGCCAGGTCTGAGACAGGAAATCCTTGAGTTTGTAGGCCAGTGTCGTTTCGTCTGCGTCCGAGAGTGTATGCTCTTTATGCTCCCGATCCGCTATTATATGTCCCTTGGATTTGAACTCTTTCCAGTTTTCATGCCACCATTTCTTCCATCGCCTGATGGTGCTGTCAGAGGCCGATGTACACTGTCCGCAATCGTTGCATACGCTGCTTGCAACCTCCTCTGCACAGTAATGCTTGTAGGGGAGCAGAAACGATGGAATGAGCCTGTGGAGTTTTCTTTTCCTGTCACGTGCGCGCGGTATGAGAACATACACATAATCACGACCTTCAAGGTCCTGAGCGTACTTCTCAAGCTCTTTCGGGAAAAATTCCCCGATGCGCATTTTCCTGACAACGTGATCGTAGAACTTCAATCCACGCAAGACAAGAAACATGACACTGGCCGTGACTACAAACACTGAGTTTCAATATTGAATATTATGTTGTATTCCTTTATGATTTTCATACAGGTTCAGGGTGTCATCTAAACGGCTTTAGGCATCGCACATTCAGAGACTCCCGACCTCCTTTTTTTTAGACTTTTCCCCACAACTATAACAAAGAACAGCTCTATTCTCATAGATTCTTGCATTAAAAAACCCTCATCGAGGGACAACATTACTGAGCAACTATTGGACTTTTTTATTTAGCATTAACAACAGGTAACTTCCAGATTAAATTCAAGATTATTATAGTCATCTCCAGAATAACTTCCGTTACTGTTATAACACCATATTCTTCCAAGCTGACCAGGCTTCCTTACCATAATACAATCTTGCACTTCATATGATGTGGCAGTAATGTTTGCCCAACCTGGAACCTCAACTTCCTCACCTATAGTAAGATTATCCAAGGAAGTCTTCTCTTTGGCTGTATTTTTACTTCCAATAACGCTTACACCCAAATTGTTAGTGGAAGCAAAACACGTCATAATAGAAAAAAATAACAAAAAAATTCCAGCTAATGTTTTTTTCATTTTTCCAACCCTCTTTTTTTAATCAGCTGTTAAACTGAGTTTATATATCTCATCATCCCATGTGGATGGTGTGACCTTGATGTAGTATTCGCCTTCTTCGAACTGGAACTCCTGTTCGAGTTTCCCCTGGTTCCACTTTACCGATGCTCTCCAGGCAGTCTTGCCGTTCTGTTCGATTGATACGACATAGGCAGTGCTCTTCTCTTCCTTCGGAGGAAATGAGAATGTGAGCTTTGCCGTAGTTGTCTTTCCTATCTTCAGCTTGTAGTAGTCGATATCATCCTCGGAAAGAAGGGAAGCCGTGACTGTGCTGTTGAGTTTGAGTTCGTCTGCGTCGGCAATCGTATCGTTGTTTTCCACTTCGGCATTGTCGACAGCGCTCGTCTGCAATGTAAGGCGGTAATCGCGGCCGTTGAATCTGGGGTTCTCGAGCTTGAGTGTATATGTTCCCCTCGCAAGTACTACAGGAGAGAACACCTTCTGGTTCTCCTTGCCGCCGATATTCACCGAATAGAGTTTCTGACTGTCTCTGTAGATTGAAAGCACAAATGCCTTGTTGTTGCTCTCTGAAGGTGTGAACGAGAACTTCGGAGTTACAACTGCATCCGAAAAAAGAGTGAATCTGTAGTAGTCGATGTCTCCTTCGACGCCGAATACGCCGGTAATCTCCCGATTGGCGTGAATCACCGTTGCAGTATCGATTGTGTCATTTGTCTCGAGTTCGGTATTCTTCACATTCTCATAAGCTACCCGCAGCTGGTACTCTCCGCCGTAGAAGTAGGTTCCCTTCTTCAGAATTACGAAGTAGTCACCTTTCTTCAGATAGAGTCCTGCTGTTTCTGCTGTTACATCGTTACCTGCCATCTCTGTTGATGTAAGGAGCTTTCCTGTCTGACTGTCGTATACTTCGATTGTGTAGCGGATCTTTGCTGTATTGTCACTCTCTGCAGAGAGTACTGCCTTCACCTTTCCGTTGTTTGAAACGCTGAAGCTGAAGTAATCTACATCGCTGTTTGAGCTTAGGCTTCCGGAATATGTCTGACCGACTCTTATCTCTGTAGCAGTGTCGAAGGTATCATTACCTTCCGTCTCAAGATATTCCCTGGGTTCCGCTTCAAGGAGAACACTGTATGTGAGACTCTCCGAAGATTTCGTCTCCACGGTGAACCTGTATACTCCCGCAGTAAGGAAGAACGGCAGTGATACCTGCTTCTCCGGCATCGGAGTGAGTTCGTATTCGAATATGCTGTCTTCAGGAGAGGCATCGGAATACATGTCTATCACATAAGCTGTTCTGCTTGTTGTCTTAGTTCCCGACTGCCAGTTGAGGATGACTCTTAAGTTCTCGGGGATGAGTACCTGGTAGGTCTTCTTCTCTCCCGCTGTGGTGACTGCCTCTGTTTCAGAGTTCAGGGCGAGCACATCTGACGAAAGAGTGACTTCATCCTGGACCTTCGAAGAGAAGGAAGACGATGTTCCTGCTGTCTTCCATTTTCCGTCTTTATCTCTGGTGACTGCAACATATAATGTCTCGGCTCTGTTGTCTGAAGATGTGTAGCTGACACCATAGAAATCAACACTGTCGTATGAAGCATAAAGCACCGGCTTTATGTTACGGACGTTTCCGATTCCGGGAGTACTTACGAATGAGAATCCGAGTTTACTGTATGGTGCGGATGCTGTCAGAAGAGCCCTCTCTTCCGGGATATCATAATGGACGGATTCGAACCATCTTATGACCGTATCATAAGAAGTGGAAGGATAGTCATAACTGCTTCTGCTCCAGTCAATGCCTGTCCTGACTGATGAGGTACTATCCGACTTCAGGGTGTACTCATATGTAGATTTCCTCGTAACGGACCCCTCAAGTTTCCTTCCGAAAGTAATTCTGAGGCCGTTCCTCTGATAGTCAACTATGCCTTCCTCTTCATTGGTCTTCTGAAGGCTGCCGTCCTTGAAGGAATAGACGGAGAATGCCGTTTCATCTTCCTCTGTCAGAAGGACGATGTAGACATCTGACTTTATCAGGGTCAGAGTCGGCTTCGTGAAAGATGTGGTGAACGAAGAAACCATTGTCCACCCATCTTCCATTTTCCAGCAGGAAAGGGTTCCGTCGTCATGGATGGCGAATAGCTCATCCCATCCGTCTTCGTCGGCATCGGCGAATGAACAGCGGGTTATATTGTCGCCGCTTGCCTTGATTGCAGCTGCACGGAAGACGTCTTTCTCGTCGTCAACAGCTATGTCATTCTCCCTGGAGAGTCTGATGATTGATAGAACATCTTTCGCGCTGATTCCGAATCCCTTCCAGTTCTCCAGAGCCGAAGCTATGTCTTCTTCAAGCAGTTCCTTCTGTTCCCGGATTCTCTCGTCGTCATCGAGAAGGGAAATGAGGAGCAGTCTCAGCTCGGTTCTTGTGAGACCGACTGTGAAGTTTTCGATGCATTCGGGAATGACGGAAGCCGTATCCACCGGATAGCCAAGTGCTTCCTTCAATACTGACAGAGTACGGGAATCCTTGCTCTCCGAAAGATTCACGGCATAGGAGAGTCTGAGCTTTCCTGCATCCTCGAGCGCTCTCTCATCTGCAGAATACTTCTTTATCGTGAAGAGCTCATCTTTGATGAATTCATCCCAGAGAGTAACTGCAGTATCCGGAGAACAGCTCTCGGCATATCTCAGTACAAGTGCGTAATATTCGTTGAATTCCAAGATATCGTTGGAAGTATCGAGCGCCGCCTTACGGCTGCTGATTGCACTCTCGTAATCCTTTCTGGCTTCTTCGCTCTCCGCTTTCTTCCTGTATGCGGTAACGAGCTGATTCTTCATCTCATCAGTCGGATTCTCGATGTATGCCCTTCTGTAACATTCTATTGCCTTACCGGAGTCGGTCTTTTCGAAGGAAACTGCAAAATCGGTGAGACATTCAGCTTTCGTTTCTTTACTGATCAGAAGAACATTCGAGTTGTCGCATGAGCCGAATACAATGACGGAATAACCTTCAAAGAGAGCAACAAGGTCATCGTTTCCGTCCCCGTCCACATCCCTTATCGTGTGGGCAACTATATTGTCTGCAGAAAGAACAGATGTAAGGCCGGCCATATGCTCCGAATCGCGGTATCCGCCGAGCTTGTCAAAAAGGGTATATGCCTCGCTGTAGCTGCCGTCTGAATACAGACTGCAGGCCCTGCTGTACTGAAGCATCGGTTTGACAACGAACACCCCGATGAGAACAAGAACCGCAAGAATGATGACAAGGACTGCGAGAACGCGTTTTTTCTTCTGTGACTGTGCTTCTTCCTCTCGCTTTTCCCTGACTTCCCTGCGCTTCCTTACTTCCTCGATTTTCTCGTTCTCTTTTTCTCTGAGGAACTCTGCTGTTCTGGCTGAGGCAACTCCTTCATAACCGGAGGTCACGGCATACCAGCTCTGATGGACAGAACACCATCCTATGTTTCCTGTCTCATCAAGTGTCAGCTGTTTGCCGCATTTCGGACAACATGTGTTTTTGCCGTCAGGCATGGTCCTCAATCCTCCCTCCAGAATTGTTCCTACAGAATACTTCTATTAACTGTAGCCCCCCCCCCCGACTGCTGTCAATTAAAATTTTCAAGGCTTATTTTGAGTATGTTTTATTTTTAGACAACATAAATTTGATGTTTACCTCAAATTTGTAGAATATATGAAGGCCAAAATAAATGCTTCTTCAGTTTTTTTCATTAAACATTAAAAAACCACCACTGGAACGTGATGGTCTGATATCTGTTAAATTTCGGAAAGTTTTCAGTCTTCGTCGCTGTCCACGACCTTCGCGAGTCCCCCTTTACTTGTCTCCCT
>CAZGNN010000085.1:0-6393 GCA_964527335.1 uncultured Spirochaetaceae bacterium
TCACCGAACGCGGCTGGAGGATAAGCGCACGTGTTGTCGTTCTCACGACGGGAACCTTCATGGAAGGAAAGATCTTCATCGGCGAATATGATGCTCCATGCGGAAGACTGGGGGAGAGTGCCGCCTTGGGGCTGGGAAAGAAGCTGAGAGAGTACGGCTTCCATGTCGGAAGAATGAAGACGGGAACGCCTGCAAGAGTCAGGGCTTCGTCCCTTGACTACGGGGAACTTGAAGTCCAGAAGGGGGACGATGTGATGATGCCGTTCTCCTTCGACTATGACAGGATCGACAGGCCGAGCCTTCCCTGTTACATAACGTACACCAACGAGGAGACTCACAGGATAATCAGGGAGAACATCCACCGCTCTCCTCTCTACGGCGGAAAGATAGTCGGAAAGGGCCCCAGGTACTGTCCTTCGATCGAGGACAAGGTCGTGAGATTCCCCGACCGCGAA
This sequence comes from uncultured Spirochaetaceae bacterium, assembly GCA_964527335.1. Classification (GTDB taxonomy): domain Bacteria; phylum Spirochaetota; class Spirochaetia; order Sphaerochaetales; family Sphaerochaetaceae; genus Ornithospirochaeta. The sequence goes on from CAZGNN010000085.1 coordinate 456, forward strand.
CGCCATCAGATCTTCGTCGAACCCGAGGGCAACGGAACCGAGGAGATGTATCTCAACGGACTTTCCTCTTCGCTTCCGGAAGAAGTGCAGCACCGCTTTATCCGCACTCTCCCGGGCCTGAGACATGTCGAGATAATGCGCCCGGCATACGCTGTCGAATATGACTACCTTGATCCGCTGGATCTTCTTCCGTCCCTGGAATCGAAGATTGTCTCTTCTCTCTTCATCGCGGGACAGACAAACGGAACAAGCGGCTACGAGGAGGCCGCAGCCCAGGGCCTGATGGCGGGAATCAACGCATGCCAGAAGTTGAAGGGCGAGAGAGCAGTCGTCCTCGGCCGCACCGATGCCTACATCGGCGTTCTCATCGACGACCTTGTGACGAAGGGCACGAAGGAACCCTACAGGATGTTCACATCCCGTGCGGAGTACCGTCTGTCGCTGAGACACGACTCTGCAGACATCCGTCTCACTCCCATCGGCTATGAGGCAGGTCTCTGCAGAGAGGAGAAGATGGAGAAGCTGAGAGAGAAGGTCCGTCAGATGGATGAGATAAAGGAGCTTCTCAGAAACAGCCGCAAGGACGGAAAGAACGGACTTGAAAGACTGGTGCAGAGTGAAAACAGCATATTCACGATGGATGAAATACCCGCCCTCAGGTCGTACAGCGAACCTGTTCTCAACGAAGTCATGCTTGATGTCAAATATTCGGGCTATCTTAAACGTCAGGAGGCTGATGCCGAGAGGGCGAAGAGACAGGAAGGAATGAAGATACCCGAGGACTTCGACTATGATTGTGTCGAAGGTCTCAGTGCCGAAAGCCGAGAGAAGTTCAAGCTCTTCAGGCCTTCCTCCGTAGGCCAGGCGGGGAGAATCAGCGGCGTAAGGGTTTCCGATACGGCAATTCTTGCCCTGCACCTCTCGGGGAGACGTGATGGAACGAAATAGAATCACTGAATATCTTTCCTCAATCGGGGTTGAGGATTCTGAAAGTAAGGGAGCACTTCTTGAAAAGTACACTGACGAGATAATGCTCTTCAATCCTTCATTGAAGCTTGTGGGCTCGAAGGAAAGGGATGAGATAATAACGAGGCATATCCTCGACTGTGCTGCGGCGTACTCCGTCTTTTATAGGGAGACGAAGGAGGGAGAGAGCATTGCGGACCTCGGCTCCGGTGCGGGACTCCCGGGAATCGTGCTCGGTGTTCTTTTCCCCTCGAGGAGATTCTTCCTCATCGAGAGAATGCAGAGACGCGTGGGGTTCCTGCGCTCCGTGAAGGCAGTACTGAAACTCGACAACGTCACTGTCGTCGACCGTGACATAAAGGACGCGGGACTGCAGTTCGATGCCCTGACATCGAGGGCCTTTCATCCCGTCTGTGATATTGCCTCAGACGCCGTGAAGCTTTCATCGAAGGCCCTTTTCTACAAGGGAACGGAGAAGAACATACTCTCCGAGACAGCGTCTCTCAGAGATTCCGGCTATACATTTGATGAGGAGATTGTCCCTCTCTCTGTCGGGGGACTCGATGAGGAGAGGAACATGCTCATCCTCAGAAACTGGGGGAAGAAATGAAGAAAGGAAGATTTTCACTTACAGTGGCGTGGATTTTCACACTCTCCGGTGTGCTCTTCGTCATTCTGGGCGTCCTGAACGGACTGGGACTTCTTGATTCTCCGTTTTCCTCCGTTCTCTCCCTCATCGGGAGGGAGACAGCCCTCCTTGAAGGAGGCTGGAGCCTTGTGGCGCCGGGAGTGTTTCTCCTGATCGAGGGCATACTCGTCTTCGCATTCAGAATGCGTAAGCCGTTCTCGATGACAGTCGTTCCGCTTCTCTTTGTCGTCTATGTGACGCTCCAGACCTCCCTCAGGGCATCCTCGGGAGAGAGGTTCGCGTCATTCATTCCCGAGAAGCTTCATCAGTCGGAACCGAAGCTCTTCTTCCTTCTCTTTGTTCTCGAAGTACTCCTCGTGGCAGTACTTCTCGCATCATTCAGAACGTATGACGAGAAATGGAGAAAGAAGAGGGGAATCCTCATAAAGAGACTCGAGAAGGAAGGCGCGATAAAGAGCCGTGAAACCCTCGAAGAGGAGAAGGCCCTGAAGAGGCAGCAGAAACTCAACGAGAAGGCCGCAAGAGAGAAGGCGAGAGACGAGAAGCGCTACTCTGCCGAGCTCGACAGGAAGGCGAAGGCTGAACAGAAGAAGCTCGAGAAGGAAAGGGCAAAAGAACAGAAGGAATACGAGAAGAAGCGCGAGAAGGAAGAACTGAAGCGCGAGAAGATACAGGCAAAGGAAGACAGGAAGAAGGCAAAGGAGAAGGACAGACTTCTCGAGGAAGAGGAGAAGAGAAAGGAAAAGAGTGACCTTCTTTCCAGAAAGGAAGAGAAGAAGAGGGAGAAGGAAGAGGAAAAGACCAGAAAGACCGAGGAAAGGGAAGAGGTGAGAAGAAAGGAGGAGGAAATCGGGCCGGCTCCGGAATACGAGAGCGGCATCGGGAGCCCCGACACGCCTCTTTCCTTCCCGTCATTCGAGGAAATGCCCGACCTCAAGACCATCGGCCATCATGACGGCGCAGGAAATGGCGAGAAAGCTCTCCCCGAAGAGGAGGAGAAACCGCACCTTGTCGAGAGCTCGTCCTTCATCGATAACCTCAAGAGCGAGATTGACAGGGAAAGCTGGAACGATGACGACGAAGAAGAGCGCGTGACAGCCCCAGCCCCCGACAGGGAGACAAAGCTCAATACAAAGCACTTTCGGGAAGGCGGCATGCTTGAGGCAACCCTCGAGATGTACAACTCCACCCCTGTCGATAATACTCCACGCACCCCGCAGCGACCGATTATAGGACTCGGGGAAGAGGAGGAGAAGAAAGCGGACAATACGGAAAGCATCTCGTTCGCTCCCTCCTCCCTTGACCCCAGTCATCCACGCTATCAGATGTTCAGGAATCTTCAGACGGGAGTTCACGACACATCCCTTCCATCCGCTTCCGAACACCGGAATGAAGAGCATATAGCACCGTCGAACCTCGACCCGAGCCATCCCCGCTACAGGATGTTCGAAGCTTTACAGAACGGTAACACGGAGAAAGTACAGAGCGTAACGAAGAAGGAGAAGGAAGAGGACAGCACGGCTCCGTCCTACATCGGTAAGGACCACCCGAGATACAAACTCTTCGAGGCACTGAAGAGTGACGGAAAGAAGGATGCGGAGACCACCGTTTCCTATACTCCCGGCCGGGCATTCACGGCAGAGGACGAGAGCGAAGTGAAGAATCCGTACTCTCCGTCGACCGTACTCACTGAAGAGAAACCGATGACTCCGGTCTTCACGAAGAAGGAGGAAGAGGAGCCTCAGTCTGTCACTCCCGTCATTGAAGAGAAGCCGCAGCCTGCTCCTGCTGTCAGAAAAGAGGAGAAAACGCAGAGCGTCATAGAGGAAGCAGAGACATCTTCTGTCCCTCCCGTCACACCGCCGAAGAGCGAATTCGTTCCGCCGGAGATGCCAAAGGTCAGAAGCGTTACCGAGGACGAGAACGGAAAGAGAGTCTTCGAAACAAAGAGCGAAGAGGAAGTGGAGGACGACTTCAACCTCATCGTCGGTGTGGGAGACCTTGCGTCCAACCGCGGAGGCCTCACTGCCATAGCTCTCAGACAGAAGACCGTATATACTCCGCCATCTCCCGTACTCCTCAAGGAATACCCGAAGATCAGTCAGGAGATAGACGCCTTCACGCAGGAACAGGGTGACATAATCGTCCGCACCCTTGCCGAACAGAAGATTTCAGTCGAACTAGCGAACATCATAAAGGGACCTGCCGTCACGATGTATGAACTGAGGCTTGCCCAGGGCATGATCATCAGCCGCATAACTGCGCGTGACGCCGAGCTCAGCTACGCACTCGGAGGAAAGAAGGTCAGAATCCTCGCTCCCGTACCGGGTAAGCAGGCTGTCGGAATCGAAGTCCCGAATCCCTCGATATCGATCATAGGATTCAAGGACATGATCTTTGCAATGCGCGAGAACCCGAAGTACATGGGCTTCCGTGTCCCGATGATTCTCGGTCGCACGGTCACGGGAGAGCCTATCGTAATCGATGTCGCGAAGATGCCTCATATGATCATCGCGGGTACAACGGGAAGCGGTAAGAGCGTCTGCATAAACTCGTTCATCAACACGATTCTCTACCAGAAGGATCCGACTGATGTCAGACTCATCATGGTGGACCCGAAGGTAGTCGAGCTTACGATATATAACGGAATACCCCATCTTCTGACTCCGGTAATCACGGATGCGAAGAAGGCCATCAAGGCACTCGAGTGGCTCGTGAGCGAGATGGAGAGACGTTATGCGATGATGGCACACTACGGCGTGAGAAACATCGGCGGCCTCAACGAGAAGATTCTCTCGGGAGAACTCAAGGGAGTCGAGAAGGTTCCGTACATCGTCCTCATCATGGATGAGTTCGCAGACATCATGCTGGTCGTCCGGAATGAGATGGACGCCGCAATAAGCCGTATCGCGGCAAAGGCAAGAGCTGCGGGTATCCACATGATTCTCGCAACGCAGAGACCGTCAAGCGATGTAATTCTCGGTACTCTCAAGTCCAACCTTCCGGGACGTATCGCATTCGCGGTATCGAGCGGAATCAACTCGCGTGTCATTCTCGATGAGAACGGAGCCGAGAACCTCCTGGGTAAGGGCGACATGCTCCTCCTGGATCCGTCGGCGAGCGGACTGACGAGAATCCAGGGTGCATTCATGTCCGACGGTGAAGTCGAGGCTGTCACGGCATTCGTCACCAACCACAACTCTCAGCCCGAGTTCCTCGAGGAGTCGGTCTTCGAGGATCCGGAAGAGGACGGAGGAGACGATGAGGAGTTCTTCGACGACGACGGAGAGGAGGACCTCTACGAAGCCGCGAAGAAGATTGTCTATGAGCGTAAGAGCGCTTCCGCATCCTACCTGCAACGCAGGCTCAAGATAGGCTACAACAGGGCTGCGAGAATAGTCGAGCAGATGGAGGAGGACGGAATCGTCGGTCCTGCCAACGGGTCGAAGCCCAGGGAAGTCCTGAAGTTCGAGTAAATAGACAAAGGCATATATTAAGGAATAAGCTAGAAACAGGAAAGAAAGAAATGAAATTCACTGAACTCGGTCTTAAAGAAGAAGTTTTGAAAGGTATAGAGAGTGTCGGTTTCGACACATGCACCGAAGTGCAGGAGAAGGTCCTGCCGGTGACGCTGAAGAGAAGGGATGTGATGGTCCAGTCGAAGACGGGGTCGGGAAAGACCGCCGTCTTCCTCATCACCATACTCCAGCGCTATCTTGAGAGCGGAAGACAGAGCAGGGCTCTTGTCGTCGCTCCCACAAGAGAGCTTGCCGTCCAGATAGAGGAGGACGCAGTCGCTCTCTCGAAGGGAATCGAGGGCTACAAGGTCGGCTGCTTCTACGGCGGCGTCGGCTACGGCGAGCAGGATAAGGAGATAAAGGAAGGCCTTGACCTCTATGTCGGAACGCCGGGGCGTCTCCTCGACTATGCGAAGAGCAGGAAGATAGACTTCAGACAGTTCGACGTCTTCGTCCTCGACGAGGCTGACAGAATGTTCGACATGGGCTTCTTCCCCGATATCCAGAAGATGTTCTCACTCATGAGAGATTCCCGTGACAGGGAGACGATGCTCTTCTCGGCAACGCTCTCGTCGCGTGTCAGGAATCTCGCGTGGGGCTACATGAACAACAGCGAGGAGATTCTCATCGAACCGGAGCAGATCACGGTCGAAGCCATCACACAGGAGCTCTTCCATGTTACGAAGGCAGAGAAGTTCGGACTTCTGTTATCTATCCTGAAGAAGATAAATCCCGCATCCTGCCTTATCTTCACGAACACGAAGGACAGGGCCGTGGAGGTTTCGAAGAGACTCAATCTCAACGG
>CAZGNN010000086.1:0-6279 GCA_964527335.1 uncultured Spirochaetaceae bacterium
AGTACACATAGCCGTTCTCGATGATCGGTCTCATGTAGCGGTAGAAGAATGTCAGGAGAAGCGTTCTGATGTGGCTTCCGTCGACATCGGCATCGGCCATGATGATTATCTTGTGATATCTGACCTTGTTGATGTCGAAGAGTCTCTCTTCCTTCCTCTTCTCGCTTTCGCTCTCCTCCTCTTCGTTCTGAGAGCCTGCATTATATCTTGTGATACCCGCTCCGATTGACTGGATTACAGGGAGAAGCTTCTCGTTGTTGAGAACCTTAGCCTCCTGTGCCTTCTCGACGTTGAGCATCTTTCCCCAGAGTGCGAGGATAGCCTGGAAGTTACGGTCTCTTCCGCTCTTTGCCGATCCGCCTGCAGAATCACCCTCAACGATGAAGAGCTCGCACTGTGCGGGATCATGCATCGAGCAGTCTGCAAGCTTTCCGGGTAGTCCTCCGCCCTCGTTCTTCTTTCTGATGTTGTCCCTTGCCTTCTGGGCAGCAACACGTCCGAGAGCCGCCTGGGTCACCTTATTGAGAAGCTTGTCCAGGACTTCGGGGAACTCGTCAAAGTAGTTCGTGAGTTTCTCGTAGACGAGAGAGTCCACGATGCCCTTGACTGCGGAGTTTCCGAGCTTCATCTTAGTCTGGCCTTCGAACTGCGGGTTCGGAATCTTAACGGAGATGACTGCCGTCAGTCCTTCCGCGATATCCTTGCTGTCGAGGGAGCCCGAGTAGATCTTCATGTACTTCTGGCTGTTCTTGAGCTGATTGTTGAAACATCTGGATAGGGCAGCCTTGAAGCCCGAGAGGTGCGTTCCGCCCTCCCTGGTGTTGATGTTGTTGACGAATGTAACGACCTTCTCGTCGAACTTGTCGTTGTACTGGATGGATACCTCGATTGTGACGGGGTCTCCGCCGTTCTTCTCGGTTGTTCCCTCACCCTCGAGTGAAATCGGGTCGGAAAGGACCGTCTTGTACTCGTTGAGGTACTTCACATAGGATGTGAGTCCTCCCTCGGCGTGGAACGTCTCCTTCTTCTCCTCTTCGCCTCTCTTATCGACAACGGAGATTGTTATTCCCTTGTTGAGGTAGCTCAGCTCCCTGAATCTCTTCGAGAGAGTGTCGTAGTCGAACGAATTGGGCTCCATGACCGTGAAGTCGGGGGTGAAGCTTACCGTTGTACCTGTCCTGTCGGTGTCGCCTATGATGTCGACGCCCGTCTGTGGAATACCCTTCGAATATATCTGACGGTAGATATGCGGTGCACGGTAGACCGTGACCTGCATCCACTCCGAAAGTGCGTTTACGCATGAAACTCCGACGCCGTGGAGACCGCCCGAGACCTTGTATGAGTTATGGTCGAACTTGCCGCCTGCATGAAGCTGCGTGAGAACGACCTCCAGACAGCTCTTCTTCTCTTCGGGATGGATATCTACAGGAATACCTCGTCCGTTGTCCACAACGGTGCATATCTCTCCCTTCGGTCCGTTCTCGAACGATACCTCGATATCATTACAGTAGCCGGCCATGGCTTCATCGATGGAGTTGTCGATTACCTCGTAGACCAGATGATGCAGACCGTCGATGCCGGTAGAACCGATGTACATACCGGGACGCTGACGGACAGCTTCAAGACCCTTGAGGACGGTGATTCCAGATGAAGTGTAACCTTCTGCAGCAATTCTCTCTGCCGCCAGTTCCTCGGCAGTGTGACCTGCGATTTTCTTCTCTTCTTCCATGAATTTTCCTTTATGTGGGTTGCGCACGCGTGCGCGCGATTATTATTACTATGGACATTGTACCATAAAGGAGCTGTGGGTTACAAGGTTGAGAGGGAAAAATCGTCTCTCCATAAGTCTTTAAAATATATGCAGTTAAATATTTGCTTTCATTTTCTTTTTCTGTTCTTGCTCTCTCAAAATCTATTGATTATCATATTTGCTGTATGGATGATTTAATGACACTCTGGAATGAGACAAAGGAAATGATGAAGGATACTCTTCCTTCTGATGCAAAGGCCTTTCTCGACAACATAGACATAAGGGAAATGAAGGACGGAGTGGTTACTCTCGTAGCCTCCTCCGAGTTCGTGGCTTCGGTCATAAAGGAACACAAGGCCGTTATAGAGAACTTTCTCTCCGAGAAGGCGGGAGAGAACCTCAGCGTGAGGTTCATCACCGACAAAACGCTTTCGAAAACGAAGGCAAGAAACGGCGAAAATACGGTAAAGGACGAGGCAAAGCCGGAAAAGGCTGTGAAGAAGGAAGCGGAAAAGAAGAAGAACCCGACCCTCAACCCCCGCTACACCCTCGACAACTTCATTCCCGGCGACAACTCGGACATAGCCTACAAGGCCGCGAAGGTCATTGCCCTGAATCCGGGAAAGAGCACCTTCAACCCCTGCCTCATCTACGGCGGAGTCGGACTGGGAAAGACACACCTTCTGCAGGGCATCGGCAACTATATCTATTCGACGCACCCGGAGATGAACGTCATCTACGTGACGGCTGAATCGTTCACGAACGAATTCATCGACTGCCTGGGATCCAACAGCACGAGCAAGTTCAAGAAGAAGTACCGTGACGTCGATGTTCTTCTCATCGATGACATCCACTTCCTGCAGAAGAAGACAACGACGCAGGAGGAGCTCTTCTACACCTTCGTCGAGCTCTATCACAACGCAAAGCAGATAGTATTCACATGCGACCGTCCGATAACGGAGCTTACGGATATCACAGAAAGGCTCAGGACACGTTTCTCGAGCGGCCTCAACGTCGATCTCAGGCCGCCTGAGTACGAGGTGAGGCTTGCAATCGCAAGGCAGAAGAACAAGGAGGAGAAGCTCGGTCTCAGCGACGAGGTTCTCGACTACATATCACAGGCAGTGAGAACCAACGTCAGGGACCTCGAAGGGGCTCTCATAACGGTCAGCGGAATCGCCAACCTCGTGAATACGCCGGCTACGGTTGAAATGGCAAAGGAGAACCTGAAGAACCTCATAATAGAGACTCCTGCAGCCGTCAACGTCGACTTTTCGATAAATGATGTGTTCACTGCCACTGCAAACTACTTCAACGTATCTCTCGTGGACATGAAGGGAGCCAACAGGAGCAGGGCAATCAAGATGCCGCGCCAGATAGCGATGTTCGTGGCGTACAAGTACGGTCACTTCACACAGAGCGACATCGGCAAGTACATCAACAAGGACCACACCTCCGTAAGATACTCCGTAATGCAGGTGGAAAGCCTCATCGACACCGATGATTCGGTGAAGAAAGCCATCGATGCCGTGAACAGGACACTCACCAGCAAGAACGGTTAGAAAAATGTGGAAAACGTGTGAAAAAGGCGGTATAAAATGTTAAAAACCGAGGAAAAAATCCGAAGTTTTTAACTTTCGAAAATGAATGTGAAAAACCGGGAGGAGTTTTTAACAGAGTTTTTAACATTCTAAAGTTTTGTGTCAGAAAGAAATTTGTGAGTTTTTAACATTTTTTTCTGATACTATTAATACAACTAACAAAAAAATTTGTGTTATTATCGTAATAATAGGAGCACAGCAAAAGTGAAATTCATCTGTCCATGCGCATTAATCAGAAAGGAAATCGAATTCGCATCAGGTTTTACAAGCCAGAAGAACTCTCTGTCGATGACAAGCAACGTCCTCTTGGAAAACCATAACGACAAGCTTACAATCAAGGCCCAGGACGGGAAGGTCTCCTTCATCTCCACAATCGACATCTCCACGGTCGTTCCCGGCTCAACGACGGTCTTCTGTGACAAGCTCGTGGCAGTACTCAAGAACCTCCCTGACGAGGACCTGGAGTTCAACGAGGAAGACAACAAGCTAACAATCCGCCCTGTAAGTGCCGAGAGAAACATCAACACCAACCTCAAGACAATGGATGCATCCAAGTTCCCCGAGATAAAGGAATGTCCGGACGAACTCTTCTTCTCACTGCCGCAGAAGGCATTCAACGACATGGCTGACAAGACAAGCTTCGCTGTTGCCGAGGAAGTCACACGCTTCTTCCTCACCGGTGTACATATCGAGAAGAAGGATGACAAGGTCGTCATGGTAGCAACTGACGGAAGAAGACTTGCCTACGTCGAGAACAGCTTCGAGCAGGAGATACCCGAGTTCACGCCTGCAATCCTCTCAGTGAAGTTCCTGCAGCTCCTCTCAATGATTTCCACGAACGAGGGACTCTTCTCACTTGCAATCACCCCCGACATGTCATACGCGAAGGTCGACAACAGGACTATCGGCTCCACTCTCATTTCCGGAAGCTACCCCAACTACGAAAGGGTAATCCCGACGCAGCTTGACTACGAATGCAGACTCTCCGTCGACGAGATGGTGAAGTCTATCGCCCTCACATCAATCTTCACCGAGATGAAGTCCAGGAAGATATTCGTCGACATCAACGTCGAAGGCGTCATGATCAGCGGTGAGAACAATGACTTCGGTGACTCCAAGCAGATCATCAAGTGTGAATACAACGGACCCGGCATGAAGATTTCCTTCAACGCAGGACTCCTTCTTCCCGCAATCAAGAAGATTGACACCGATTACATGAAGATAAAGCTCAAGACCCAGAACGGCGCAATGATCTTCTCACCCGAACCCGAGAAGAACTACTTCTACGTTCTGATGCCGATGCAGGGATGAGATTCACTTCCTTAAGCTATAACAGTTTCAGAAACATATTCTCCGGCTCCGTTCATACAGAGGCGGAGAATATTCTTCTTTACGGCCCGAACGGCCAGGGAAAGACAAACATCCTCGAGAGTGTATACATACTCTCCTACGGCTCGTCGTTCCGTACTCCCATGCTCAGGGAATGCATAAGAAACGGAGAGGACGGATTCTCCGTCAGCGGCACGTACACAGACAACGGGGAAGTGGGTAAGATAACGGTCTCCTACTATGACAGAAGCCGGAAAATAATCCTCGACGGCAAGGAAATAAAGGACCGCAAGACTCTCATATACCAGTTTCCGTGCATTGTATTCTGCCATGAGGACATCAACTACATAAAGGGAGAGCCTGAATACAGGCGCCGTTTCTTCGATCAGATGATGTGTCTCTATTCTCCCTCCTTCTTTGACAGCCTCCGCTCCTACCGCGCAGTTCTCGCGCAGCGTAACGCCGCAGTCAAGGACGGAGACGTGAGCATAATAGGGCTCTACAACGCTCGTCTTGCGTCCTACGGCCTCGAGATAATGACGGAAAGAAAGAAGGCCGTGGACGAATTCAACACGATATTTCCGTCGCTTTTTTCCGAGATTTCCGGAACGGACTACAAGCTCGAAGTTGTCTACCAGCCGTCATGGAAGGACGAAAGTGTTGAAGGTATAGTCAGAAATCTCGAGGAGACAGTGGAGAGGGATATAAAGCTCGGAACGACTGCAGGAGGCCCGCACCGCGACCGCTTCACCATAATGAGCCAGTACGGCTCCTTCAACCAGATGGGATCGACGGGACAGCTCAGGCTCTGCTCCCTCCTTTTCAGGATAGCCGAAGCAAGGTATTTCACTAAGATGACAGACAGAAGCCCCATTCTCCTCATCGACGACGTTCTTCTCGAACTCGACAGCACGAAGAGGGGAAAGGTGCTTTCATCACTTCCCGAATACAGCCAGGCTTTCTTCACATTCCTCCCCAACGAGGAGTACAATGAGAAGATGAGCGACAGGATAAGATACCTTGTCAAGGAGGGAGAGCTCTGTGAAGGGTGAGAAGAATCTCTGGGATGCGATGCTCGAGCTTTTCGGCGAGATGGATATTGACCTCTCGTTCAGGGAGTATTTCCGCTCCTGGCCCGTCATTGCCGGCCCCAGACTCAGTTCGTGCACTAAACTTTCGTCCCTGAGGGAGCTCGAGAGCGGCAAGATTTACGTCACGCCCTCATCTATCAGTGCGAAATCACTCCTGAAGATGGAGGAGAAGGGAGTCATTTCGAGGTGGAATGAAATGTTTCCCGATAAAAAGATAAAAAAGATAGCTGTTTTGAACTCAAAGCCCTAGAAGAGGTTATTGACTATGGCCGTTGAGATTGCTAAACTTTTGAAACTGGACATTGTTGTCCATATTTTTTGAAAATTCATCGCTGAAAAGCGTTAAAAAATTGGAGTTTTGACATGAGCACAAAAGGAATTAGACCTTACCAGCCAAGTAAGACCAAGAGAACAAGAAAATTCGGATTCCGCGCCAGAATGGCAACAAAGGGCGGCCGTAAGGTATTAGCAAGAAGAAGAGCTAAGGGTAGATACAGCCTTACCGTCA
>CAZGNN010000087.1:0-6263 GCA_964527335.1 uncultured Spirochaetaceae bacterium
GTTGCTATCTTCAGACCCGGTAAGGAACTCAAGGACTTTGTCTGGAACCTTACAGGTGGTGATGAAGAATAATTACTAATCGGAGTTTTCTTTGAAGAATAACCGCTATCCAAGGAACCTCGGAACACTGTGTTCTGAGGTTCTTGTTTTAATCGCATCCGCATTTGTGCTTGCCGCGGCATTCCCGGGCTTTCTCACATCCGACGGCTTCGGATGGCTTGCACTCATCGCACTCATTCCCGTATTCGCAGTAATCAGGAACACCACCTGGCGCTGCGTATGGTTCTACGGCTTTCTCTTCGGCCTCATCTATTATTTCTTCTTCAACTACTGGCTGAAGGGATTCCATGCCCTGGCTATCGTCATAGCACCGGTCATCAAGGGCGGGGAGATGATCTTCCTCTTCCTTGCCCTGAAAGCTGTAGATACCGCATTCCCGAAAAGAGGATACATCCTCAAGGGATGCGTGTGGGCTGCCTACGCATACCTTGCCGAAAACTGGTTTGCGGGCTATCCGTACGGCAACATAGTCTACGCCCTCTATCCCTACCGTGTCCTCTACCAGATAGCGGACATCACGGGTATCTGGGGTGTGATATACCTCATGGTATTCCCGCAGGCATATCTTGCCCCCTGGCTTCTGGACTATGTGCATAAAGAACATTTTGAAATAAAAAAGAAGCTCAGAAGCGACATTATCCCGCTTGTAATCTACGTCGTTCTCGTCGTAGCGACCATCGTTTACGGAATATGCTGTCTTTCCTACTGGGACGGGCGTGAGAGTGACAGCACTTTCCGTGTCGCAACCGTGCAGCATAACCACGACTCCTGGAAGGGCGGTTACAGGACGTACCTACATAACTTCAACAATCTCAAGAGATATACGACGGAATCCCTCAGTGAGGACCCCGACCTCATAGTCTGGTCGGAAACTGCATTCGTTCCGTCAGTTGCATGGCACACGAAGTATGATGCCTCCGGTACTGTCTGGGAAGATATCCACGACCTCACTATCAACTTCGTCGAGTATGCAGAGAGCATAGGCGTCCCGCTTCTCACGGGTAACCCCAAGTCCGTAATCAAGGACGAGACACAGCCTCCTTATGACAGCGAGGGCAACAAGAACAGCGAGGAGTACAACACCGTAATCCTCTTCAAGGACGGCGAGATACAGGGCGAGTACGTCAAGCAGCACCTGGTTCCCTTCACGGAGCATTTCCCCTATGAGAAGCAGCTTCCGTGGCTCTACAACCTTCTCCTCTCCATGGACTACAACTGGTGGATTCCGGGAGAAGAGTCGACTGTGTTCGAACTTGGGGGCGTGAAGTTCTCGACACCCATATGCTACGAGGATTCGTTCAGCTCTCTTGTCGCCGGTTTTGTCGATAACGGAGCCGAGCTCATCATCAACATGACGAACGATAACTGGTCGAAGAAGGAGTCTGCAGAGTGGCAGCATGCCGAGATAGCGGCCTTTAGGTGTGTCGAGACTAGAAAGAGCATGGTGAGAGGAACCAACAGCGGTATCACATGCCTCATCGTTCCGACAGGCGAGATAGAGGATCCGATGGAGCCGTTCACCATGGGATGGCACGTCTATGAGGTTCCCATCTACAGCCAGGAGAACTATGAGAATACATTCTATGTAAATCACATAGACCTCTTTGCACATATTGCAGTGGCAGTCAGCATTGCCTCCGTCGCTCTCTTTATAGTGAAGGAGACAGTCTCAGCCATAAAGAGACGGAAAGAGAAGGAAGAATGAAACAGGTAAGTCTTGTAGTAATAGGAACGGAACTCACAAGGGGAATAATTGAGGACAAGCACACCTCTGTCGTCGCACGCGAGCTCACACGGCTGGGGCTGCACTTCAGGGAGAGCGTCCAGACAGCCGACGACGGCACCATAAAGGAAGCACTCTCGTTCCTCCTGGCGAACAACGACATCGTGATCATCACCGGAGGCCTGGGACCCACGAGTGATGACATGACACGCCTTTCCATTGCCGAGGCTGCAGGAAGGAAACTCGTCAGGGACGAAGGTGCGTGGAATCATCTGGTGGAGACCCTCGGCGACAGGGCTTACGGCGCAAACGAGAAGCAGGCATACATCCCCGAAGGCTTCACGATCATAAAGAATCCCAACGGCACAGCCCCGGGATTCTACGGCGATGTGGACGGTGTGATGGTAATATCACTCCCGGGACCGCCGAGAGAGATGAGACCGATGCTCTACGACGCTGTCATTCCTCTTCTCCAGTCCCGCTTCGGACTTGAGAAGGACGAGAGGGACGAATACACATCCCTCATTACTGCCGAGGCGAAGCTCGAGGAAGTTGCCGAGAAGGCGGACAGCACACTCGAATGGGGAACAAGATTCCAGGATTACAGGATAAGTCTCTACGTCTCCGGTAAGGAGAAGAAGGACAGGGACGAGGCCGTCAGGAAACTGAGGGATATGCTCGGCCTCCACCGCCTCGAAGACGGTGACACATCGGCTCTCGAACTTCTCATAGACACGCTCAAGAAGAAAGGTCTTACGATATCATGTGCAGAGAGCTGCACTGGAGGCCTCTCGTCATCGCTTCTCACAAGCGTACCCGGTTCGAGCTCCTACATGCTCGGCGGTGTTGTCTCATACTCTCCTGAAGTGAAAAAGACAGTTCTCGGAGTGACGGAAGAGACAGTTGAAAAGTACGGCGTCGTATCCGAAGAGTGCGCGCGAGAGATGGCAGACGGTGTCAGGGATCGTCTCTCTTCCGACTACGCATTCTCCATAACAGGAGTCGCCGGACCCGATAAAAGCGAAGGAAAGGAAGTCGGTACGGTATGCTTCGGCTTCAGCGGCAGGGACAGGAAAACGGAAACTGTCACAGTTCACTTCCCGTCCTGGGGAAGAGAATCAATCAGACGCCGCAGCACGGTTGCCGCATTCATTCTCATGCGCTCCTACATACTCGGCGAGAGCGTCGCCGATATTGTCTCGTCATGGAGAGTTTTCTGATGAGATTCACCCAAAGAGAAGTCAATCTCCACACCCACACTGTATTCTCACATCACGGAAAGGGAATGCCGGCCGATTACCTCAAGGAGGCGGAGAAGGGCGGGAACATAAAGGTCCTGGGCTTCAGCGAGCATGTTCCTCTTGCGGAAACGGCTTATCCTCAGGAGAGACTCAGCATGGAGGAAGTTCCACTCTACATAAAGAGCGTGAGGGAACTCGAGAGCGGGAGTATAACGGTCCTTCTCAGTATGGAGTGCGACTTTCTTCCGGATTTCATCCCGTACTTCGAGGATGTTCTCATCGGAAAGTGGGGATGCGATTATCTTCTGGGATCAGTTCATTACCTTCCGGACGAAAACGGCGATATGAAGTACGTGGGTAAGCCCTCGAATACGGGGCTCTCCCTTTCGGAGTATGTCGACCTTTATACACAGATGCTGTCCTCCGGTCTCTTCCTCTACGGCTGTCACCCGGATCTCTTTGCCTCAATCTTCCCGAAGTGGAACGAGGAGACGAAGGCTGCTTCGAGAGACATCATAGCATGTGCAAAGGAATGCGGAATGCCCCTCGAGATCAACGGTAACGGTTTCAGAAAGGGGAAGAAGATACTCAGTGACGGTTCGGAGAGACTTCTGTATCCGATAGCTCCGTTCTGGGAGATGGCAAGGGACGAAGGCGTCAGGGTGGTCACTGCAAGCGACGCGCACAGACCCGGATGGGTTGACGGCTGGAGAGAGGCAGAGGAGTTTGCCTCGCCTCTCGGAATAAGGTGGTCGGAGTACGAGCTTGACTGTGAAGGGAAGAAAATCCGCATAGTCTGACACTCTGAGGCGTAATTGACGTCCCCTTCTGAAGTTATTCTTCTCCATGTTGACAAAGTCTGAAATCACTGTTTACAATTCGCTTGACAGAAGAGAACAGCGGAAAGCTGTTCAGTCAAGAATCAGTTATTCATTAATTCATAGAAATAGCAGACTTAATATAAACACAGAGGTATGAATGTCATCAGACATCATCAACGAAGGCGAAGGGACAGCTGAAGAAAAACAGGCCGAAGAAAAGAAGAAGGTCACTGTAAAGGTTCCCGTAAAGAGAAGAATTTCCGTCAAGAAGAAGACCGAAGCCCCGGCAGCACCGGAAGCGGAAGCCACAGCTCCCGCCAGTGCTGAAACACCGGCTGAGACTCCGGCAGAAATAAAGAGTGAAGAAAACCTGAGCGAGAAGAAGCCGAGAAGAGCAAGAAAGGACCATCAGAAGGACCATGCGGCAAGAAAAGGCCGCAGAAAGGAATCTTCTCCCGAAGGCGAAGCGGAGCTCCCCCTCTTCGATGAACCCTCAGCCGAGACATCCGTTTCAGCAGCAGAAGCAGAACCTGTAAAGTTTGAGGAAGAGAAGAAAGGGGAAGAGACACCGGCTCCCGCAGCTGAAGAGAAGGCTGAAGGCAGTGAAGAAGTGAAGTCTGAAGGCGAGACTTCCCCGGAGGAGCCATCATCCGACGAAGAGGAAAAGTCCGAAGGCACTGACGGCGGTGAAAGACCCCAGTTCCAGAGAAGGGACAGATTCTCAAAGAAGGACAAGTTCAAGAACAAGAAGGAGAGAAGAGTTCAGGAGGATATTCCCCCCGAGGTCAACCTCGACGAGCATCCCGATGCACCGCAGCTCTTCGTGTCTGTTCTGACGGCACTTCCCCTTGAGGCGATAAGAGAGAAGGCAAAGGAAGCCGGAATGACTGAGGATGCAATCCTCGACTGCAGAAAGCAGGAGCTCATAATCCGCATTCTCAGACACCATTCATCCCTCGGCGGGGCCCTCATGGTCGAAGGCGTACTCGAGACGATGAACGAAGGCGGCTACGGCTACATCAGATACGCAGTCAACAACTACCTTTCGGGGTCCGATGACGTCTATGTATCTTCCCAGATAATAAAGAGCGTCGGCCTCAAGACAGGCGACACAGTGCTGGCACAGATCCGTGCTCCGCGTGAGAACGAGAAGTATTCATCGGTCGTAAGGGTGATGAAGGTCAACGGAGAGGAGCCGAGAATGGCGAAGATCCGTGCTCCCTTCGATTCTCTCACACCGCTTTTCCCCGATGAGGCACTTAACCTTGAAATAGTCCAGGAAGGAAAGAAGTCAGACCTCTCGACACGTGTCGTCGATCTCTTCTGTCCTATCGGAAAGGGACAGAGATCCCTTATCGTCGCACCTCCCCGAACAGGTAAGACGGTCCTCATGCAGAAGATAGCGAACGCCATCAGCCACAACCATCCCGAGGTAATCCTCATGGTTCTCCTTGTTGACGAACGCCCAGAGGAAGTCACTGACATGAGACGCAACGTCAATGCCGAAGTCGTCGCATCGACATTCGACGAACAGGCGACTCACCACGTACAGGTTGCGGAGATGGTGATAGAGAAGGCAAAGAGACTTGTCGAGTACAAGAAGGATGTCGTCATTCTTCTCGACTCCATCACGAGACTTGCCAGGGCCTACAACCAGACAGTTCCCGCATCGGGAAAGATTCTCTCCGGCGGTGTCGACTCCAACGCGCTCCATAAGCCGAAGAGATTCTTCGGTGCCGCAAGAAACATCGAGAACGGCGGAAGCCTGACAATCATCTCGACGGCACTCATCGAGACGGGTTCCAGGATGGATGAAGTCATCTTCGAGGAGTTCAAGGGTACGGGTAACAACGAAATCGTCCTTGACAGGAAGATGGCCGACAACCGAAAGTTCCCTGCCATCAATATCAAGAAGAGCGGCACGAGAAGGGATGACCTTCTTCTCGATGAGGCAACGCTTGCCCGCGTATTCCTCCTCAGGAGCTCGTTCGGCAACCTTGATGATATCGACATGTCAGTCGACATCATTGACAAAATGGGAAAAACGAACAACAATAGGGAGTTCCTGAATTCGATGAATACTGCAATGCGGAATTAGGACTTAAAAGAAATTCCTTGTCTGTGAAAGCAGACAAAGCATATAAGGAGACAAAAATTATGAAAAAGGGAATCCACCCGAATTACGAGTTAAAGGAAATCCGCTGCTCATGCGGTAACGTCATCAAGACAAAGACAACAGCAAAGAGCCTGAACGTTGAAATCTGCTCAGCCTGCCATCCGTTCTTCACAGGCACACAGAAGCTTGTCGACACAACAGGAAGAGTCGAGAGATTCAACAAGAGATACGGAAGAACATCCAACTGAGATATCTTCCTCTACTGAGCCGCAGGCAGCACCTGCGGTTTTTCTTTGCCCCGA
>CAZGNN010000088.1:0-6261 GCA_964527335.1 uncultured Spirochaetaceae bacterium
TCCTCAAAAACTTTTCACAGGTTTTTAAAAAACTCTTGACAGGTTATCTGAAGAGATGTTAACTATACACAAGTTTTTCAAAAACCGATTACAAGGTTGTTATACAACCATCTACGGTTATTTGCAAGGAGGAAGTTATGGTTATCAACATTATGGTACCTCAGGCAAAGGAAATGCCGCATTTCACTGTCAAGGACAGGCTGAGTGCCCTCTCACACTTCATCGGATTCATTTTCTCGATAATCCTTGCGCCAGTTCTTCTCATAAAAGGAGCCTTGGATTCAAGAAGTCTCGTCGAACTCATATCCTATGCGATATTCACCTTCAGCATGATTCTTCTCTACGGTGCATCCAGTGCCTACCACAGCTTCAACCTGGGAGATGAAAAGAACAGGAGACTCAAAAAGCTCGACCACATGAGCATCTCCGTTCTCATTGCGGGAACATACACACCGCTATGCGTCACGACGCTGAGGGACTGTGGTGGAATCAGACTCCTTTCAGTCATCTGGACTCTTGCCTTCCTCTCGATACTCTTCAAGGCTTATTGGGTGACGTGTCCGAAGTTCATCTCCTCCGTCATCTACATAGCGATGGGCTGGGCATGTGCACCGTACCTCTCACGCCTCCATACGCTCCTCTCATCCGGCGGCTTCAGAATGCTTCTCCTCGGCGGTATCTTCTATACGGCAGGCGGAATAATCTATGCATGCAGGATTCCGGCACTCGAGAAAAACAGGGAGTTCAGGAGCCACGAGCTCTTCCATCTCTTCATACTTGCGGGCTCTCTCTTCCACTATCTGATGATCTATCTCTACATCGCATAAGTTAACGGGGCTGACAAAGCCCCGTTATTCTTTACGCTGTAAAGCTTCAGTTTATTCCGAGTCCGACCGTCACACTCGACATTCTCTGATAGAACCACTGTGTTGCACTGACTCTTCCGTTATGATAGTAAGCCTCGATTCTGACGCTTCTTCCGGCAATGATATCGCCCAGCTCCAGACCTCCGCCTACCGTGATTTCATACTCCCAGGGATTATCCTTGCTGTATCCGCCGATCTGGTGCTTCGTCTGTCCGTCCTGATGAAGCTGCAGATCCGCTGCGGCAAATACTGCGCCGAATCCGACGTTGAGCTTCCATTCTACGCCGAAGTGAAGTCTCCATGCCTTGTATGTGCCGTTTGATGAACGCTTCAATTCCTCCTCAGCTTCCTTCTGGTCAGAAGGAATATTCTCGTTGTTGCCTATTCTCTCGATGAGCGTGATGGTATCTGAACTGACCTTCGTCCTGTAGTCTGCCGGTACATGGATGAACGGTCTCAGCCAGCTCGGGTTCTGCGGGAGCTCCGCTTCCCCGTACACCCTGAAGCCCCACGGAAGGTCTGCAGATAACCCCAGAAGCCAGGAATTGTCCCTCACGTATTCGACGAGTCCTCCGAGATAATACTCCTTCGAGGAGTCTGCATCGGAGTGTGTCTTTGCATAATCGAAGAGGTAGCTAGATTCACCATACTTCTTCGTGAAATTGACGCTGTTGTATGCATAGAAGTCCTCGAGAATCTCATCTCCGTAATGCCCCGAGAAGTGATGCATACCGAAACGGACGGTGACCATATCTGCAAAGCGGACCGAGCCTCCGAAGAAGTACGAGCCGTCGAAATCGAGGCAGTCGGCCCCGCTGAACGTCGTGAAGAGGTCGTTGATGTAGCCTGCAAGATTGAGTTCCGCATCGATTGAGGGAATCCAGTCCTTACCCTCGAACCGTACCCTGAACATCCCGATTGAAACTGCAGTCTTCATGTTCACGTACTTGTTGTTGCTCTCCTTCTGTCCCGATTCATCATACGGAAGTAGTGCATAGAACGCCCTGTCCTTCTCAGTTCCTGACGGATCATGCTCGATGACAATCGCATCAATCTTGTTGGGTCTCTTGTCACTCTCCAATGCCATCTGTATATGAAGATGGGACGTATAGCCGTACGGATCGGCCGCAGATTCCTTATAGAGCGGTTCATCCGGTACAAGGGTGAACGAGAACAGTGAGCCGGAGAATACCGGAAACAGAACAAGTGCAATCAGTAACAGTACAGTAACCTTCTTTTTCATGTAATCCTCTTTTTTCTATCTTTCTGGCAATGTGGCTTTCTTGTCGTACGAGAACTTCAGACGGGGATTCTTCCTCAGTTCGAAGCAGTACTGCCTCAGACGGGCAGACCACTGCTGGTCTGTTATCTCATC
Source organism: uncultured Spirochaetaceae bacterium (assembly GCA_964527335.1). GTDB lineage: Bacteria > Spirochaetota > Spirochaetia > Sphaerochaetales > Sphaerochaetaceae > Ornithospirochaeta. Next base: position 2,242 of record CAZGNN010000088.1, read on the forward strand.
TCCGAGAAGTGACGGGTCTATGGTGTCACCTATGACTACACGTATTGTCTTTCCGCTGAGACGGAACATCTCGTCAACAAGGAAGATGGTCTCTATCGAAGTCTTTATGTGGAATATGCGTCTGAATTTCGTCCATCGGTGCATTCTTCTGCTCAGCTGACCATCCGTATAGAAGACGACAACAGGCATATTGTTCTTCTTCGCTATCTTTATGAATGATGCCTTCCAGTCATAGTCGAACACCTCTCCTATCGAGAGCATTCTCGAACAGTATCCTGCAGGGTAAATCAGAAGTGACGTCTGGTTCTGCACGGCGTCGTAGAGTGTTCCCACGGCCTTCTTGTTGTAGACGCATGTCTCCCCCAGAGGCTTGATGAACTTCAGGAACGACTGTGCAACAAGCCGGCTGTCGGGGAAGTAGCGGTGAATCCAGTCAAAGAGCAGCATGGCCTCTGGGCCTCCGTACGGATGATTCGATACGAACATCACGCTCCTGCCGGCAAGGGCTTTCAGAGCTTCCTCATCACCGTCGAATTCAAGTTTCAGGTTGAGATGTTCGACTACGGCGTCGAGGAAATCCTGCGGACTGTCATTATTGTGTTTCTCGAAGAAGTCATTGAGATCTTCGAGATGGAGAAGCTTCTCGAGCTTTCTGTAAAGAAACCCGGGTATGATTTTGCCAAGCTTCGGACTGACTCTCCCGGCCAGTGCCTTTATGCTTATCGGAGAATATTTCTTCTCCGATGTGTTATCATCCATTGCCGTAAACCGCCCTTATAAGTCTGACATCCTCCTGCCAGGCTGCTATAATTATAACCCGGGTTCGGAAACCGGCAACAGAAATTATCTTCAGACAGAATCAAGCCCCAGCTTCTCGATATCATTCTCGATGCTCTTGAGCCACATCGAGTAGGACACATTCTCCATCTCCCCGAGTCCGCTTCTTATGTAGCTCTCGCCGTACGCCCGTCTTATATCCTCATCCGCTATATTCCCCTCCTCGACTGCAGTCAGATCTTCAAGAAGCGAGAGAAGCTCCTCTCTTCCCGTGTTCATTCTCACCCACACCACGGCAAGGGCGAAGGAGACAGGGGATGCCTCAATAAGCCTTACCGTTACCGGTGCCTTCTGTGTAAGGTAATCATCAGTCGAATCGAAGGTCACGAGTATCGGGTAGACGTTTCGTCTCTTCAGCGTCGTCTGATAGTACATCCAGTCGACAAGGAGAGAGGTATCATCCTCGCACCCGCGTTCGATGTGCGTCAGTGTGATGGCACATCGACCGCTTTTCGTGTGTGCGTCGATGAGCACGAACGGATGATAGTAGCCGAAGCGAGCCCTGTCGAGCTCAAACTCCTCGACTCCGTCCACGCGGAAATCCCCGTCGAGGATGGTGTTGATGATCCTCTCCGTCAATGCCTTATCGGAAGTGAAGAATGACGAAAAGAGTTCGTCTGAAAGAATGCTGAATCCTGTTTTAGATAGTGTTTTCATTTTTTATGCTCCATACTCTTTAAGACAGAATTTCTCCCGAATTTGTCAAAAAAAGTTGGAGTTTGAATTGTAAAATTTACAGTATCACCAGATATTCGGGGCATTTTTCCCATGAGAGGGTCCCGTTCGTAACAAATTCAGTCATGCTGTCAATGAGCTCTGAAGATATCTTCTCATCCTCAGGCGTGAAGTTTCTCCATGACGATGAGAGCGTTCCGAACGCGTACCGGAGATCACAGGAATGGAACGGAGAGACATTATCCGGAGGAAGATGATGCGAGAAAAGATAGCACCAGCCCCTTTCCTTTCTTCTTTCGAGGAAGCTCAGAGCTGAAGAGAGAAGCTCCTCTCCCCCGATATCATCAGCGGTCACTCCCATAAGAACGGGAAAGCCGTCGAAGAGTCCTTTTCCGAAAGCCTCATCTGCAGTATATGGAAGCGAGTCGCCGTCAAGAAGAAGAGAGAACGGGAAGGAAACCTGAGTCCTCTCTCTGATATATGTCTGCATCTCATTCTGGAGGGCAAGTATTGCAGGCACTGTCATCTCCATGATATCCGGGTGCGAGATTCCCCTTTGGGAGAGGAAATTCTCAGTCTCCCTTTCGATATCTTCACGTCTCAGGTCCAATACGGGAAGAGGACCAGACGGGCCTCCGCTGCTCATGAGAATCACAGAGTACGGTTTTGCTTCAAGAAGCGGTGATGTAAGAAGCGATAGAATCGAAAGAGCACCTGCGCTCTGTCCCATAAGGCTGACTCTCGACACGTCTCCTCCGAATGAGGCTATGTTTCTCCTTACCCATGCGTAGGAAAGAGCCTGGTCACGGAGCCCCAGGTTGCACTTCTCTCCCCTGAAGACCGCGTAGCCCAGAAGCCCGAGCCTGTACTGTGCCGTGGCAAGGATGACACCTCTCTTCGCCCATTCTCCACCGTCGAATTCATCCTCATATGACCAGCCGTGATCAAAGGCCCCGCCGTGGAAGAAGAGAACGACAGGAAAAGGGCCGTCGCCGTCAGGTACCCATATATTGAGAAAGAGGCTGTCCTCTGCCGCTTCCGGGAGTCCCGACTGATAGAACTCTCTTTCATAGAATGAACCCTTTTCAGGCGGAAGCTGCGGCATTACGGGAGGAAAGCATAAAGCATCAGCTGTACTTTCGGGAGTGTTCACGATGCTAGATGTAGAGAAGCGTCTCTTGATGCGGCCGTACCTTATGCCGCGAAAGACACAATACCCCTCCTTCCTCTCACCTCTGTAGCCTGCCGTCTCCACCGTGTTCATCTCTATGCCTCTCTTCAACTATAACAGAGAGGAAGACAAAAGGCACCCGGAATCCGGATGCCTCTCTGTCAGTTCGCCTCTTTTGCCTTTCTGGCTTCTTCTCTCATCTTCTGGTAGTTCTGCCTTGCCTTTATCGCAGCCTGCGGAGTCACCATCGTTCCCGGTCCCGCTATACAGCCGCCCGGGCAGCACATGATTTCGACGAGGTCCGCTTCCGGCGGAAGCTTCGACCAGAGCTTCATCGTTCTGACAACCTTCGCGTCTATTCCGTTTATCGAGAGAACCCTGTACTTGTCCCTGTCTTCGACACGGCTGAGGACACAGCCTGCAACTCCTCCCGAAACTGCGAATTCCCTGCAGTCGGAGAATGACGAGCAGGACTCGTCATCCCAGACAAGCGGCATCGAGGAGACGTCGATATCCTTTGCGGCGAGGATTGCTGCAAGTTCGCTGTATGAGATTACCCTGTCAATCGTATCTGCATAGCGTGTTGCGGCTTCGTAGCGCTTTGCGACACACGGACCGACGAAGACAACCTTGTAGCCGGGGAACTTCTCTTTGCAGATATATGATGTGTATCCCATCGGGGAAAGCGTTGTCGAGATATGGTCCTTGAGCTGCGGAATATGCTTTTCAACGAGTGTGAACCATGCAGGGCAGCAGGATGTTGCGAGGAATCCCTTGCCTTCCTTTGTTCTCTCCACGAGCTCTGCAGCTTCCTTCTCGGCTGTGATCTTCGCGCCTTCCGCGACTTCGATAACCTCCGTAAAGCCGGCAGCCTTCATTGCAGCCTTGATCTGCTCGAGGGATCCCGGAAGCTGACCTTCGATTGCCGGGGCAATCATCGCGACGATCTTCTCTCCGTTGAGAAGCATCTTGCCGACTGACAGAAGTCCCGATCTCTTGACGATTGCGCCGAAGGGGCAGGACTTGAGACACTTGCCGCATCCTATGCACTTCTCGTGGTTGACTTCACTGATTCCCTTCTCGTTCTGCTTGACGGCTCCGACAGGACATGCATCCTCGCACGGAACACAGTTGTGAACGATTGAATGGAACGGACAGCGCTCGTAGCACTTACCGCACTTTATGCACTTCTCGGTCTGGATTTCAGCTCTTCCGTTTCTGAAGATGATGGCATCCTTGGGGCAGTTCGATGCACATGGACGTGCAAAACAGCCTCTGCATGCATCCGATACCGCATAATGTGACTGCGGACAGGACGAGCATCCCGTTGCGATTGT
>CAZGNN010000089.1:0-1089 GCA_964527335.1 uncultured Spirochaetaceae bacterium
ACAGCATTCCAAGGCATTCTTATCTGCTGGAATCATTCACGGACTTTCTGTTTCCAGCCACCTTTTCTCCAGACGGCTTTTGTGTGTTGTTTTTGTCTCCGGAAGAAGAAAACACTTGCCTTTTCTCCTTTTTCCGTATGATATTATAATTAGAACAAGAAAGGAGGTACTCCAGTGGCAGGCATCACCAGAGAATACAAGGACAGGCTTTTCAAATTCATCTTCGGAAAAGAAGAAAACAAAGCCTGGACTCTCAGTCTTTACAATGCTCTCAACGGTCCCGGCTCCAATCATACGGATGTGGCGAGCATCAGATTCAATACCATTGAAAATGTAATCTATATGGGGATGAAGAACGATGTCTCCTTTCTTGTATCAGGAACAATGAATTTCCTGGAACAGCAGTCGACATACAATCCGAACATGCCGATGAGGTTCTTCCTGTATTCGGCAATGGCCTACCGGAAGTACATCCATGATGAAGGTGAAGATGATGCTATCTACGGTTCCAGTTTTCTGAAATTCCCTTCTCCGAGATGTATCTGTTTCTACAACGGTAACGATGAAATCGAAGACAACACAGTGCTGAAGCTCAGTGATGCCTTCGGCGGGAAGTCGGACATTGAAGTCAACGTTACGCTTCTGAACATAAATTACGGAAGGAACAAGGAACTTCTCGACAGATGCAAGCCCCTGAAAGAGTATTCCTGGTTCACGACAACCGTAATGAGGAAACAGAAGGACGGGATTGAACTCGAAAAGGCTATAGATGAAACGCTGGATGAGATGCCGGATGATTTTGTCATCAAGAAATTCCTGATTGCGAACAAAGCAGAGGTGAGAAGTATGTGTTTAACTGAATTCAATGAAGAAAAATTCAAGGCCAGAGAGAGAGCTGAAGGTCGAGCTGAAGGAAAGGCAGAAGGCAGATTAGACATGCTTGTAAATTTGGTCAGAAAAGGATTGCTTTCTGAAGACAATGCTGCGGCAGAGGCAAAGATGACCGTTGATGAATTCAGAAAGCAGATGAGTCAGCTGTCAGTATCCTGATTATTCTGTTATCACCAGGCTTCAGATTCACATCAATCC
>CAZGNN010000089.1:1189-6081 GCA_964527335.1 uncultured Spirochaetaceae bacterium
GCTGTCAGTATCCTGATTATTCTGTTATCACCAGGCTTCAGATTCACATCAATCCGAGGAACTCCTTCCCTGACTAGGGGAATTTCATCCTCGACTAGGGGAATTTCATCCATAACTCGGGGATTTTCAATCACTCCTCATAGAGCGTTATCTTATTCTTCGTGCTTACGAGCGTGAGGGCACGGCCTGTCTCCTTCTTTCCCGTAGAGTGGTAGAGAGAATAGAGATCCGAGCCCATGAAACCCTGGATTCTGTCATCCCTGTATGTGAAGTGGAGTGTGTACTCCTCCCTGTCGCCGTAGAATATGAGAAGCAGCGTGTCGCCACTCTTCTCGGTTCTTGCATTATCGGGTTCGAAGGAATAGAGGGAGGAGGCTATCACATCCTCGTCACCCTTCTTTATCGACCACTCTCTGCCGTCGAGCTTCGAGAGGAGCTTGATGTAATCCTCCTCTGTTATCTCCTCGGGGGTGACTGCACCGATGAACGTGAAGACGAAGGCGAAGATTCCTCCCGTCACAAGGACGGCAAGGACAAGGGCGAGAGCAATCTTCTTCTTCCGCGACAGCTCCCCGATTGCCTCGGCCAGGGTTTTCGTCTTCTCTTCCTTCTTCGTCTTTGCTGCGGTTTTCTTCTTCCCCATACATAAAGCTTAAGGGGGATTTTGTAAGTGCGCAACCTGTCACTTTCGCGTGACCGTGCTTTTTACGTCTCTATTCACTTCTCCCTTCCGTAGAGATACTCCGTGCATTCCTCCACTTCCCTGTATATGCGGTCCCTGTCGAGTGTGAGGTATTCGCCGTTCTCGTAGAGGATGCGGCCGTCCACCATTGTCATACTCACATCACTGCTGTTCATCGCGTATGTTATCTGGGCAAGCGGATTCAACAGCGGTACGGAATGGGGAGAAGAGAGATCGAGTGCGATTATGTCTGCTCTGAAACCCGGAAGAAGTGCGCCCGTATCATACCGGCCCTGGCTTCTTGCTCCGTTTATCGTCGCCATGTCGATTATTGTCTCGCTTTTCATTATGGTGGGGTTCTCCCTCACTCCGTTATGGATGATGGATGCGATGTGCATCTCCTCGAACATGTCGAGGTTGTTGTTGCTTGCGGCTCCGTCCGTTCCGAGGGATACGTTTATTCCCTTATCAATCATATCCGGGATACGGGCAACGCCGGATCCGAGCTTGAGGTTGCTCGTGGGGTTATGAACGACACTGACGTTCCTCTCCTTCAGGAGGCTCATGTCATCATCGGTGAGATGAACGCAGTGTGCAGCCGTCGTGGGAGACGAAAAGAGGCCGAGGGAGTCAAACCACTCTGCGGGAGTCTTTCCGTATTTTCCGATGCACTCCCTCTGCTCCTTGGCTGTCTCGGAGAGATGTATGTGCATTCTTGCTCCGCGCTTCATGGCATCCTCGCTGTAGCGCCTTACAATGTTCTCGTTCGCCGTGTATTCGGCGTGTACCGCGAAGTCTATGTTGAGTCTTCCCCCGAATGCTCCGTTGTATTCGTCGTAGAGCGCCTTCGAGCCCAGTGCGTTCTCGAATGTGTCATAGTCCTGCTCGTTGTTGAAGCACGTTATGCAGCGTGATATCGTGGCACGGATTCCGCTTTCCCCGATTGTGTCGACAACTGCCGTAGGAATCAGGTACATATCCCTGAAGCATGTCGTTCCGCTCTTTATCATCTCGAGAAGGGCAAGCTCCATGCCGACGCGGATTTCCCTTTTCTTCATCCTGTCCTCGATTGCCCACATCTCCTCAAGCCACTCCTGGAGAGGCTTGTCGCTTCCGAGCCCTCTCATGAGTACCATAGCCGTATGAGTGTGGTCATTCACGAGTCCCGGCATGAGAATCTTTCCTCTCATGTCCTTCTCCTCGGTGTAGACTTCATCCGGCCTTGATGTGCCGACGTACTTTATTTTCTCTCCTTCGACTCCGAGGTATCCGTTATCGATAAACTTCAGTCTGTCATTCTCTCTTGTGAGTATTCCCGCATTTCTGAATAAGATGCTCATTGCTCTTCTCTTCCTTAACGTGAAGATAGTAACACAGTTTTACTTTTCCTGCAGTCCTCTCTTCTCCGTATGCCTCTCTGTTCCCCGCCGCCGCAGTATACGGAGGACAAAGGTAGGCGATGCGGAACTTCCGCTATCGCCGTTACGGGGCCTCATGTACTCTCCTATGATAGGGAGAATGAGAGACGTCTCACATTTTCCCCAGTTCAGTATTGCCGCCATGAGCGAAGCTCAACCGCCGTTATCCCTTATCTCTCCCCGTCTGATTGCCGCACTCTCAGAATCCCGGGGTTTCGTCCTCTTCTTTCTCGCCTATCCAGACCAAAACATTCACGAAGCCCGGGTTACGTCTTCCTCCCTGCTGCAGCTTCTCTGCTCGTTCCTTTCTGTCCAATGTTGTTCTACGGTTCTCTTCAGCCCTACTTCAGGTAAACACATCCCGCAAGTGCCAGAACCGGCAGAAGACTCACTTCCACTTTTCTGCATCTTCTTTCCGCTGCTCGGAGCGTCCTTCTTTTCCTCACTCCCTGAGTTCTCTTACCTCTGCTTGCTTTCCGCAGGGGCCCTGCGGACAGTGAAATCACACTTTCCTTTCAGTGCTGAACCGATTGGTAGAGTGCTCATCTTTCATATTATCATAAATACCAGAACAACCAAAATTTATGTTTAAAACCCTAAATTTGTGAAAATTTCACAAATATGATTTGTAAAACATTCAAAATCAATGTAGTCTATTTGTATAAGAAGGAGCAAGAAGATAATGCTGTTAGAGTTTTCCGTTTCAAACCACAAATCAATCAGGGCCCAGATAACCTTTTCGATGATTGCCGGCAGTGACGACAGTGGTGAAGACAGACTTATGTATTATGACAGATACCGTGTACTTCGAAGTGCTGTCATCTACGGGGCAAACGGAAGCGGGAAGAGCAACTTTGTTGATGCCGTCCGGTTCGTAAGGAATCTTGTAGTCAACAGCATTACTAATCAGCCCGGTGAGGGAATAGCGCAGGTTCCCCATAAGCTTTCAGGATTTGATGAAGACAGTTCATACTCAATTCAGTTCACACAGGCTGATGTGCGCTACGCCTTCGGTTTCACACTCAGAGGCATGCTTGTTACAGATGAATACCTGTACTGTTTTCCGAAAGGAAGACAGGTTGTCATATATGAACGTGACAGTGAGAAATTTGTCCCGGGCAACAAATTCAGGGACAGGTTCGATTCCTGCCGTGATGTGTTCAAACCCAACAGACTTTTTCTCTCATGTGCGGCAAATTTCAGTTCCGTTCCGGAAATAGAAAACGCCTACACATTCTTCAAAAGCGGACTGATTGTCTACAGAGGACTCGGTACCGACGAATGGATGAACTATTCCCTGGGCACTATGGAACAGAACAAAGGGACTAAAGCCGAAGTCCTGGACCTGCTGGGCAGACTGGGAACTGGGATAAAGGATATCGAAATAGTGCATTCAAGCCAGAATGCCGCCATGCCGCTTTTCATCTCGGATGATTTCAGGGCAAGATATGAGGAAAACCTCTTTGACATCTACAATACCAGGGTAAAATATGACCAGTTTTCCGTCGAACTCAAAAACGAATCTACAGGAATAAGAAAACTCCTTGAGTTTGTATGTCCTCTTGTCGACATCATAAAGAACGACAAGGTGCTTGTCTGCGATGAGATGGAGGCAAACTTTCACGAATCCCTCGTCTACGCATTCGTTAAACTCTTCAGGAACCTTGAGCCTCTCAGACACTCCCAGCTGATATTCACTACCCATGATACAAGTATCCTCGATCTGAGCATTTTTCGCAGGGACCAGATCTGGTTCACCGAACTCACGAAGGACAGCCGTTCGACGGATCTGTATTCCCTTTCGGAAATCAGGAACGTCAGAAAGGATGAAAACATTGTCAGAGGCTATATCTCCGGAAAGTACGGAGCAATCCCGATGCTCAATTCGGATCTGAAGGGCGCCATTGAAACGGGAGCATAAGGAGGACCTATGAGAGAAAGGCAAGTATCCTTAAAACAGCGAAAGGAAGATATCAGGGATAAGAACGAGATAGAGTATACGTCTGTCCAGTTCGGTCTCGAAGAGATAAGAAGCCATTTTCTTGACAGCCTCTCCGATATTGACAGACAGCTCTCTCTCGCTGATTCTCTGATATCCGACGAGCGTGAAGCAGAAGCAAAGGACATCTGGCGTTCCCAGATTGTATATGCCGAAGGTGTCATGGATTTCTATCTGCACGAACTGAGCAAATATGCCGTTGTCAGGATGTTCAGGGGAATGTGGAGCAAGACCGAAGGCTACCGGAATCTCCAGATTCCGATGAAAACAGTAGAGGAGGGACTGAAAAGCCCCGAATCAACGTCGTGGCTCTTTGAAAGACTCTCTGCAAGGTTCAGCTATGAAGTCTACCTTTCTCCAGATGCAATAGGCAAACAGCTGAGTCTCATAGGCATGAAACTTGATGATATCTGTCGAGCTGTCGAGCCCCCGGCAGAAGGAGAGAGTTATCTGACAGGACAGCAGAAACTGAGGATGCTCTATTCGAGACGTAATCAGATTGCGCACCAGAGTGACAGGAAACATTCCACAGCCAGAAAGGAAGACATCAGCCGCGATTTTGTGATTACCTCCACAGACTTCATCAGACGTTTCGTCGAAGCAGTGCATTCAGAGGCACTGTCCATGGACAAAACTGAGATAACGAATTAACCGGCCAAACAAGGGAAACCGGCATCCGGTTACACATGTCAGGCAATTCTCTTATGCTCTGCAGCAAAGGAGTTACATCTCTGTCTCACTTCAGGATTTCTTCCTTCCACCCATCTATGTTCCGTTTCTCGCTGCTGAAGTT
>CAZGNN010000090.1:0-5871 GCA_964527335.1 uncultured Spirochaetaceae bacterium
TTTCCTTAAACCGTGAAGCTCTGAAAAACGGAACTTCTGAGATGTCTCTGGATGAGATTAACGCCGAAATCGAAGAGGTACGGAAGTCAAGACAGAAGGAGGGATAATCCCCGACCCCAAAGATGTTGTTTTCTACGAGGTCGTGATGGAAGGCAGGAAGCGGCTTGACAACTCCTATCTTGTGACCGGAAACCTCAAACACTTTCCTGTGAAACCATATGTTGTCACCCCTAAGGAAATGCTGGATATCATGCAAGGAACAGAGTGACTATCTGAAACGGGAAAACATCGGACTCCGGAAATACGGGTAAATCTGCTTATCCGGTCTTATCACAATCTTTCAGTATATCGACATACCTGCTCCAGATCCGAGCCGTTTTCATGATGGCGAGTACTGACTTGATGTGGACTTTCATCTCTCTCCAATTTATACTTTCAGTGTGAAAAAGCTATTTGTATTCCTGACCATCATCCTCATATGTATTGCTTCACTTTCAGCCGACAGGGCATTCTGGCTCGGAGAGGATTACTCCGGCAGAATCGCCGCATCCGATAAATATACGGTATCTTCAACACTTTCAGTCAGTTACGGAGAAGAAAAGACAACTGTCACTGTCACATCACCGCTGCCGCAGACACTGGAGGGGAGAGAGCTCGGCCTCACGCGTTCCACGCTCGAGGAGCTTGGTCTCTGGGGAAAGGGAGACACGGACGTAAGTGTAACTCTTCTCAAGGGTTCCGTCGTCGAACTGGAGGACGAGGAGAAGAAGGCAGAAAACAGCGGCTGGTATTCACTCACACTCCACAGCACGAAGAGAACGATTGCACTTGACAACTACCGTGCACTGACGGCCAACGGCTTCAAGGTTAAGACAGCCGTCGACGGCGAGAAGATTACATTCACGGTCCTCTACATTGCAGAATACGAAGTAGAGGAAAAGAAGGCTCTCATCGAAAGCCTCGGCTTCACAGTCGATAAAATCGAAGAAACTGAAAATCCATACCTGTAAAGCAAGGAGCATACGCCATGCTTGATGACCTTATCAGAGAAAGTACCGCACTCTTCAGTGACGGAGCATCCACGGTCCTGAGGGGCCATGAGAACAGACAGCGCAGTGCCGTTCTCCGTAACGGAAGTCTTGTAAGTAACGTCCGTGCGGAAGGAAGGGGCGTCAGCGCCCTCGTCTACCGCGGCGGGGTATACGGATTCTCATCCGCCCCCGAATACTCGAAAAACGCGGCCGACACCGTCATGGCAGAAGCGGAGAAGAACGCATCGTTCCTCTCCTCACATACTCCCGGTTCGCTCGGCCCCTTCCCGTGCTACCCCGGAAAGAGAGTCGAAACCCTCAGGACAATCGACGATGCAGAGCAGAAGGACATAATCGAACGCCTTAAGGAAATCGACAGCTATATCGTCTCGAAATACCCAGACCTCACGGCCCGCAGCATCAGATACCGCGAAGACAGTCAGGACAAGATCATCTACTCCTCCGACATGTCCTCGGGCCATGTGATTAATCCCCGCGCACATATCGTCATAACCCTCAGCTCCGTCACAAAGGACGGAACACCGGTATCCCTCTCGGATGTATACGGTGGCAGAGGCGGTTTCTACAACTACTTCACGTCCGTGAAGTGGCTCTTTCCCGAAATCGACAGGCTCTATCTCCGCCTTATGGACAAGAAGGAGGGAGTCTATCCGGAAGCGGGAATGAAGACGGTGGTACTCGGAGGAATCCTCACAGGAATGCTTGCCCACGAAGCTGTCGGACACACGGTCGAAGCAGACCTCGTGAGGGGCGGAAGCGTAGCCGGCCCGTTACTGGGGAAAGAGGTTGCATCCCCGCTCGTGAGCCTCGTGGACTTCGCGCACACGGCCTTCGGTAAGACTGCGCCTCTTCCGATTATCCTCGACGACGAGGGTGTCCCCGCAGAGGACGCTGTCCTCATAAAGGACGGAATACTCACAGGCTACATGCATAACCGCGAGACGGCGCTTCGCTACGGCGTGAAGCCGCAGGGAAATGCGAGGGCATGGTCCTTCGGAGACGAACCTCTCATCAGAATGAGGAATACCGCGATACTCCCCGGAAAGGACAAGCTCGAGGACATAATCGCATCCGTCGACGACGGCTACTACCTCATCGACACGAACAACGGCCAGGCAGACCTCACGGGAGAGTTCATGTTCGGTGTCACGATGGGCTACGAGATAAAGAACGGAAAGCTCGGAAGAGCGATTCTCGACACGACTGTCAGCGGCATTGCATTCGATATGCTCAAGAGCGTGGACATGGTTTCCGACACGGTTGTCTGGTCCGCATCCGGAATGTGCGGAAAGAAGCAGCCGATTCCCGTCGGAATGGGCGGCCCGCAGCTCAGATGCAGAATCATGATCGGAGGTAGATGAGATGAGACAGCTCAGCACCGTAAGGGAAACAGCAGAAAGAAAACTCAGGGAAAAGGGAGTCGGCAAGTTCGCCTATACGATAACCTCATCGAGAATGGAGGAATTCAACGCAGCAGGAAACGAGTTCTCGCTTCTCAGAACCGTCTTCTCCTCCTCCTTCTCCCTCTCCGTATTCATCGACGGAAGAAAGGGAACGGCGGCGGGAACCGACTTCTCGGACGAAGCGATAGAAAAGACAGTCGACGAAGCAGTAAAGGCTGCCGAGGCCTCCGAAAGGGATGAGGCTTACGACATTGCCCCGTCCATCGGAACAATCGAAAATGACAGGGGACACGAAGGCAGCACGGAGCTCTTCTTCGAGAGGCTGAAGAAGCTTATGGATACCATCGTTTCCGATTACCCCTCGATACTCGTCATGCAGGCCATAGGCCAGAACACGAGCTACGAAACGATATATGCAAACTCAAACGGAACGGAGTATCTCTCGAAGGGCGGCTTCTATGAAGTCTACTTCGGCTTCTCCGCACACGAGGGAGACAGGACCACGGGTATATGCTCGACGGAATTCATGACGAAGTCACTCGACAGGCCCTTCATCGAGATGGCATCAGTGAGAAGAGACCTCGAAAATGCAGTGAAGAGTCTTGAGACAACCTCATTCGAAGGAAAGTTCGACGGAACAGTCATCTTCACTCCAGACTGTCTGTCCCAGTTTCTGTACTTCTTCGCCGAAGAGATAAGTGACGGTCCCATCATGCAGGGAGTAAGCCCGTTAAAGGACAGACTCGGAGAGAAGATAGCTGATGAAAGAATCACAATCTCGCTCCTCTCATCCTCGCCTGACATCGTGAACGGAGAGGTAATCACAGACGACGGCTTCAGGACAGAAGACACACCGATTATAGAGAATGGAGTACTCAAGAACTTTGTTCTTTCTCTCTATGCGGCGAACAAGACCGGGAAAACGGTAACGAAGAACAGCAGCATGGATGTGGTGATGGAGAAAGGCGACAGAACACTTGAGGAGATTATAGCTTCCGTTTCCCGCGGCCTCATCGTCGGCGGTTTCTCAGGTGGCCAGCCGTCAGTCAGCGGAGATTTCTCGGGGGTTGCGAAGAACAGCTTCTACATCGAGGACGGCAGAATCAGAGGAGCCGTCAACGAGACGATGATCAACGGGAATCTTCTGGAAATGCTGAAAAACGTCAGTGCAGTGTCTTCCGAAAGGATTTCGAACGGCTCGACGGTTCTCCCGTACCTTGCGGTGAACCATCTGGTGATATCGAGTAAATGATGATCCAACACATAGTTGAGGCCCGGAATCCCGGGCCTTCAATGTGTCAGAAATCGAGGAAGAACGTCACGTTCGTTGTGACTTTTCCCGGCTGTGTGTATTTGTTCCTGTCGACAAGGATGTAGTTGACTTCATATCCGAGGTCGATGAAGTCGAAGAACGATACGGTTGCCTGGACACCGCAGGAAGCGAGGAAGTTCTTCTCATAGCGCGATGTATTGAATACCTTACCCCATCCGTAGCCGCAGTCGACGAAGAAGTTGATTCTCGGGGCGACCTTCTTTATGCCGACATCCGGCCCTGCGAGGCGGACATCGAAATTATTGACGACACTAAATTCGGTAGCATACGTATATGTATTGAAGCCCCTGACATTGCGGCCGAGGGACACAGGTCCGCTCACGAATGACGGAACGGCATCGCCGGAAGCATATGATGCATAAGCTCTGTCGGCAACAGTGACGGAGAACATGGAATCCCCGCTTTCATTTGTAACGTTGAGAAGAGTCTTTGCGCCGACAGCATTGAGAGTGAGGGCAAAATACTGTGCATGTCCCGATGCAAGATTGTTGAGAGCCGAAGGACCGAACTTGAAGTCGAGCTTCACGAGTAAGCCGTTATTGGTGTGGAGGGTATCCTCCATCATGTCGAGTTTGAGGTTGGCGCCGAATTCAAGACCCAGGAAGTCCTTCCGGCCGTTGAGCTCTGGATAAATTGCCCCCGAGTAGTCCTCGGCTATGATACTGTCAAGATTACCCTTTATGTTCATGAAGAGGAACTTCGATGAGGAGTAGTAGCGCTCGTATCTGCCGTTGAGGCTGAGCGTAAGAGTCAGAAGGTCCTTGTCTCCGACATTGCTCCTGAAGAAACCCTGGAGGAACCTCAGAGACACTTCGTTATCCCACACGTTGAACCTGAGGGCGCTGGACTTGTCCCAGACACCGTTGTCGAAGTTGTTCTCGCCGCTGTCCTCATCCAGCCACAGCAGACGCTGCGTGTAGCCTTCTCCGACAAGAAGTCTGAGGTCTGTGGTGTTGCCTTCGATGATCGGCGGAAGATAATAGCCGACGCCGAGGAGGGCGTATGACGGGATGAATCCGGCGAGGATATCGGAATGCTGCTTTATGTCGCCGAATACGAAATGGACATCGCCGGCGAAGAGCGAGAATGAAAGTGCCAGTACAAGCAGGAAAACAACGAGTTTTTTCATTTAATCTCCTTATCTTGATAGAGTGTACGTCATTTTCTTCCTCTTTGCATACAAAAGAAAATCAAGGAAAAGTTAAGCCGTGTAAAGCCTGAGTTAGATTTCGAACAATCTGCTAGTTTGTATAGAAAACGGGCTGAAAATTTTACAGAAAAGGTTGCTTTTCTAACAATTTCTAACCTTCATTGTCCGTCCTGACGTGTTAGATTTCAAGCATGGAGGACGACGTGAACACCTTACTCAACAAAATAACAAAACTAGTTGTTGTACTCTCGATACTAGTTAATCTCCCAACTCTTATAATGGCATCAACTGCCGTATATAACCCCCAATATGGAGAAGGTGTTCTTCTGCAGGAGGAGCTCAGGCTTACCGGCGACGCTTACATGGAAAGTGCAAGTAAGCTTGATTCCTCAACCTCTGTCATCTACAGCCTTGATGATATCCCCGAAGGCACAGATACTCTCTATGTCATCGCACACGGCAACAGCAAGGGAATCATGGGCTGGAACGATGAAAAAGGCGAAGTCGAAAAGTACACATGGTGCGCTGTCGTAAGAAAGGCAAGCGAAGCAGGTGTCACGACACTCATCATCGACGCATGCTCATCGGGATCAGCAATCGAAGCTGCAAAGCACGTCAAGCTCAGTTCTGCAATCACAATCTACACGTCATCCGATGCAGGCGAGCCCAGCACGGCGCAGAGCGGCGAGACTTCCCTCTTCAGCCAGCTCTGGACAGAAGCTGACGGCACTTATACAGCATCCTATGATTCATACGGCAGAACAATCAATCCGCAGTGCGAAGTCGTAGAGCCGAGAAACGCTCAGAAGAACAAGAAACTTGCATGACAGAGGGCAATCGGTAGTTGAAACACCATCTGTTTTGTGTTAGATTACATTGGCTAATCCCCCTTTAGCTCAGTGGTTAGAGCAGAAGACTCATAATCTTTTGGTC
>CAZGNN010000091.1:0-3213 GCA_964527335.1 uncultured Spirochaetaceae bacterium
GATGCTACACTAGGCTGGACAGCAAATACGATAACTCTGACTCTCAAAAATTGCACAAGTACACTCTCCACCGCGGGAGAAGATATTGCTGTTATATATGGTTTCGAAGATAGCAGTCTCAAATTATCTGGTGTGACATGCAAGGCAACATACACTGCAAAGACAGAGACAGACGATGCAACCATAAAACTTGTATTCAGCGGTGATACTCCACATTACAATGACAGCAACACATCAAATATGCGTTATGGCTCCCTATCCATTGCCCTTTCCTCTCTGAAGCTGACAGCTGATCCTAAATGTGTCATCATCATGTCAGATTCTCTCCCTCTAGGGACCTTCAAAATACAAGGAAATAGTTGAGGTTTAAAGCAGTATTTCTGCCTGATGCAAATCATTATCGGAGGACGGGTGAAAGCCCGTCCTTTCTTGGCCTTCCTCTTTCTCCTTTCCATGAATGACTTCAGCCTCCGTGACAGCTGTCACCATGATTGGAAATATCTTTTTTCACTCTCCTTTCCGTTTTCAGCCGAACTTTTTGCAGCACGGACGTCTGACAGTTCCATGCTCAGAAGCCGAAGCCGACGGCCTTCTTCTCCTCCTTTTCCGTCTCTGCTGCAGAAGTGAAATCGTCTGAAGTGAGAGTCATTCTCTCCCACCTTCCGCGTTCGACTATTTCCGACGCAGAGTTCATCCTTGCCTTCTCGTAGAGGTTACGGACAAAGCGTCCGTTGCCGAAGTCTTCGTTCTTCATTGCACTCTCACAGATTCTCATGACTGTGTTCATTGCATCCGGACTGACGGCAATGCCGTCCTCCTCTGCAAACGAGAGGAGAATCTTCCAGAGCTCGAAGGGAGTGTAGTCATCGAAGTGCACCGTGTAGCTGATCCTGCTCCTGAGGCCGGGATTGGCGGAGAGGAAATCATTCATCTTCTCCGGGTAGCCGGCAAAGATGACATAGGTATCCCGACGGCAGTTCTCCATCATCTGGACGATGGCCGTGACGGCCTCGTTTCCGTACATGTCCTTACTGTCGTCAGTGAGGGAGTATGCCTCATCGATGAAGAGTACGGAGCCCTTTGCCCTTCTGAAGATCTCCTCCACGTTCTTCGCTGTCCACCCCATGTACCGGCCGACGATATCCTGTCTGCCGACTTCGATGAGCTCTCCCTTCGATAACACTCCGTTCTCCCTGAGTATCGAAGCAAAAAGCCTGGCAACCGTGGTCTTAGCCGTCCCGGGGTTCCCCGTGAATACCATGTTCCCCGCTCCCTGAAGGCTCTTTTCTCCATGTGCGATTCGCATGGAGTTATACCTCGAGAATTTCACGATATCTCCGATGAGGCTCTTGACGCTTTCAAGTCCCGTCATTGCCTGGAGTTTCTCCCACGAGGAGCCGAGTATTCCCCCTTTCTTCTCTCCGGAGGGAGAAGAGGCAGGAAATGAGGAATACTCGGGATAGATCTCCCTGTTGAAGAGATTCCTCTTCCAGGAGGAGTAGAGGGACTCCACCTCCTCTGAGGAGTATGACCTCCTCTCTCCGGGAAGGACGGAAGAGAGCGTCGGGGCATACTCCTCAAGGGAGTCCCTCTTCATGTTCTCCTCAAGTAGCGGCATTACACCGTCATACGGAATCCCCGCCGTCGTGATAGTGACGAAGCGCGTACCGCCGGCACGGGAGAGAAAGGCTTCGAGGGACGCTGTGTCGTCCTCGCTGAAGACGACGAACGACAGCACCTCGTCGCCGTTCTCCGTAACGGCAGAAGCGAGCTCATCGGCACTGATTGAAGTCGTGTCATCATCGCTGTCCTCCTCCCCGAGCTCTCCGGCGCTGATGATTACGCTGCCGCCCCTGTTGTCGGCATATGCCGCCTTCACGGCAGTCATGAAGAGCGATGTGTCTCCCAGTCCTGTGCCTCTCTTCGTTCTCGAGAGAGACACAACCCTTCTGCTGACAAGTCTCTTCTTCTCCTGTAGAGAATAGATGATGTGGTCCGCAGTCCGACGGATAAGGTAATCGTTATCCATGACGAGGATGTAGTGGACAGGATGACCGCAGAAGGGCCTCTCCTTCGAGGAACGTATACGTCTGATTTCCTCATTGAAATCCGAAGAGGAAAGATCAGCCTCATCGTACATGGTGTCAATCTGTGACATGTAGTCAGCTGCCCTGCACTCTCCGTAGAGTGATTTCCCGTACCATGGGGAGATATCACAGGAGGAGTCGATGTAGCCTTCATCCTCAGACGATATGGCAGAATATCTGAAGTCTCTGCCGCTTACTTCCTCATAGGAGATGATTTCGGCGTCAGCAATACCCGTTTCCTTCAGAAATTCCTCTATATATCCCCTGACTCCGTCTGCGTGACGGAAGTCGACGGAAAGAAGAACACCGAGATTCCCGTGGTCCCCGGGCCGTCCGAAACAGGCCCTGACTTCCCCGTCCCTCTTTTCGTTGAAGTCCCGGGTCTTCGAGAGAAGCCCCTGTCTGTCTTTTCTGAGCCTGTCAAATGCCCCAGAGTGATCCATGATGTCTGCAGTAAAGTACATTCCGTCTTCTCCTGCTCACAAGATAACAGCTCAGTGTGGAACCAGCGGTTCCTGCTTCATGAAAAACTTCACTTTCCTGCAATAGATGAACTCTCATGAAAACAATGACCTGGCACTGCACGTGACATAACGGAGTGATGTCTGAGTTACCGATTCTTCGTACAGGGCAATTTCCCTGAACAGAGAAAAGTATTATCATAACGCTGTTGATTCGGGGCAATAGCGCAGTGGATAGAGCATCAGTTTCCGGAACTGAGGGTCGAAGGTTCGAATCCTTTTTGCCTCGCTACACAAGAGACACCGGCATTCCGAAAAGGACACCGGTGTTTTTTCATGGCTTCAGCCATCGTTCAATCGTGCTATCTATTATCCTCGTTCGTAAGCGAATGATATCTTCATAAGGACTTAAGGATTCACTCCTTAATAATCCATCTTCCTCTCCTGTCCGAACCAAGACGAACAATAACACCTTTCTCCTTCATTTCCCTTAAAATGCGTTCAACGTTTCTTTTAGAGATTCCAGTAATTTCACTCATTTGAGATGCAGTTTTTGCTCCATTCTTCTTTATTTCAATGTATATTTTTCTCTCCATTTCTTCATAATAATAATCACCGCCATTCACCGCCAAATCACCGCCATTCACCGCCAAATCACCGCCATT
>CAZGNN010000091.1:3313-5824 GCA_964527335.1 uncultured Spirochaetaceae bacterium
ACCGCCAAATCACCGCCATTCACCGCCAAATCACCGCCATTCACCGCCAAATCACCGCCATTCACCGCCAAATCACTGTCTATGGATGAGGTTGAAATTTCAGTGCTAGCCAAAGCCGTAAACTTCACAGTAAGGTCATTACCAAGGATGGTATACTCAGGAAGAGGAGTCCCCAGCTCCCTGCAGGAATCCACAACCTTCTGAATACCACGTCCCCATGATTCGATGTAGCCGGCACGGAAGAATGTGTTGGCAATCGAAGGATTATATGGAACTGACTTATGTGGTTCCATCAGAGTTTCGGCTGTCCACCCTTGAGGGAGGATACAGCTGTTGCTGATGTACATGGCATCATCCATGATTTTAATCTGGATAGGAATGCTTGCAGCATAATCATTATGGCAGAGGGCGTTATAGACAGCTTCCCTCACACCATCTACCGGGAACGGATAAGTTTCCACTCTTACATTATGCTCATAGGTGACTATTCCCTTCAGATACTTGGTGTAAATAAGGTCAATCACACGGTCTGCAATGCGGAAAAGAGAACCATCAACCACATCCTGATACAGGAGGTCCGTCACACTGCCGAACCTTCCTATTTTCACATAACACCCGGTGATAATCCGGCCAGGCCTGTTATAGAAAAGCATAGCCGCTGCCCTCTTGAGTTTTCCATCCACCATCAGATCAAGATGATCAAGAAGTTCTTCGTTGGAAATATCGAGATCTTCTTTGGACATACGCTTCTTCCGCATTGCCTCTCTGCGGAATATCTCGAAACTTTCATTGTCGAGATCCTCAACGGTAATATTGTCCACAGGAACAGCATCCCAGTGATAACCTGTCTTCCGGATAAGGAACTCAGTCAATACCGCACCCCTGAGTTGCTGTTTTGTGCTTCCGCTACGATAATGAAACTCCCCTTTGTAGCTGACAGGGTACGAACTGGGATTAACGCAGATTTCAATATATTCCTTGCCATCGACGCTTAACAGATTCACGTCTGCAATTATTCCCATAGTGTCCCTTATCTTATTGGGAATCTCCTCAAGAAGCTTTTTACTGTTTTCCACGCCTATGACCTTGCCGTCATCGCGTACACCTATATAGATGCGTCCGCCCCGGGCATTAGCAAAACCGCATACCCATCTCAGATACTCATCATGCCACGATTCCTTATATTCAACGTTCTGACTCTCTGCCATACAAAAACTTCCTTTTCACCTTTCCTCTATGTCCGATATTACAGGTGATATCAAACGAGAAACACACAACAAATGCAACTCTTATTTCAAATTAACACACATTTTCAATACGGAAAAGCATTTGCCCCGTTTTCATCACTTTTTCGTGAGAATGCATTTCCTGCGGGTACGGTCAGATGAAAAATACCTTTCAGACTTCAAAAGTATGTCTCCATCGGACTAATCAACGATGGAGACAAGCTATCTTTCTCAATGAAATGGCCTCAGATATCATCTCAGTTGCCCTGCTCTCTTTGGATGGAGCTGTCTGAGAATACTACGAAAGAGATGCAGTATGACGGGAGCGGACTTCACTTTGCTTCGAGTTCCTTTCTTATCCAGGCCATCAGGAGCTTCACGAGCCTTCTCTGCTGGTCTTCTGTAAGCTCCGTATTCTTAGGTACACGGTACCATTTCTCGAGGCATCCCCTGCAGCAGACGGCACAGGCATGCTGTGCCACGAATACGGGATGGCCCCGCATCGGGGTCTGTTTCCCGTCATTCGGAATTGACGAGGGTGCGATACGTGTGCGGATGAAATCCTCTGCGTGACGCTCAATGGTATCGAGTCCCTTGTCGGCAATGTAGGCCCTGTCCTTATCTGAAAGGTGGAAGCGTGAACGGAAGGGAGACTTCTCCAGTCTCCGGAATGTCTCTTCAACTGTGGGCATTATCTGAAGGATATGAAATCGGAAAGAGGCCTGCGGCTCTTTGCGTTGCCTTCTCCTGTGGCATAGCCGACAAGGAGGATATTCACAGGTTCATAATTCTCGGGAATGGAGAGCTCACTTCTCAGCACATCAGGATTGAAGTTGCAGATCCAGCAGCTTCCGAGCCCGAGGTCTGTTGCCTCCATCATCATGTGGTCGGTTACGATTGCTGCGTCGATATCCCCAAGAGTCTTGCCGTCACACGGCCGTGTCCACGAGCTTCCCTTCTCGATGCATACGACAACGGCAAGCGGTGCGCCGTATGTGTGACCGGCCTGGGATACCTTCTCAAGGCCCTCCTCGCTCTCGACGACGATGAGTCTCTGTCCCTGACGGTTGCATCCCGTCGGAGCGAGACGTCCCGCCTCAAGGATGAGGTCTCTCTTCTCTTTCTCAACCTTCCGCTTCTCATAGGAGCGGATTGAACATCTTTTCTCTGCAAGTGTTAGAAAATCTTTCATACCCGGATTCTAAAAACATCTTGAGCTCTCTACAAGAAGAGAAAGCTATCCGAGTGACAATCTGTCATAGAGAGGAATACCTCCGAACACTCC
>CAZGNN010000092.1:0-5808 GCA_964527335.1 uncultured Spirochaetaceae bacterium
TATAACTATCTGCAACACAGATATTTAGTTTGTGTGTTCCCTTGTTTGAGGCTGGAGATTCTCTGACTTTTTGAGACAACTTTTAGCCATGATTTTTATAAAATGTTGGCTAAAACATCCTTAAATAGATAAGTTTTAGCCATTATTTTTGCAAAATGTTGGCTAAAAATTGATTTACATGCTATACTTTTACTGTTCAGGAGGATGATTCATGGACCTGATAGGAAGAGAATACGAGATACGGAAACTGGAGAATGCCTATAATTCCGGGCGGCCGGAATTCATTGCCGTTTATGGAAGAAGAAGGGTTGGTAAGACATTTCTTGTCAGGGAACTCTTTAAAGACAGATTCACATTCTATTATGCCGGGAAGGAGAAACTGAAGAAAGCTCTGCAGCTCAGCTCCTTCCGTGAATCTCTCATACTGCACGGTTACGAAGACTGTCCGCCTCTCGGTAACTGGCTGGAGGCTTTCTCTGCATTGAGGAAACTTGTCTCCGAGTCAGACCAGAAGAAGAAAGTCATCTTCCTCGATGAGATTGCCTGGATGGACAACAAACAGTCGGAGTTTCTTCCTGCCTTCGAAGGCTTCTGGAATGAGTGGGCTTCAGGACGCGATGATATTCTTCTGATTATCTGCGCATCAGCCACTTCCTGGATAATGAAGAAGGTCTTTCACAACAGGGGAGGTCTCTATAACAGGCTGACTGACAAGATTCTGCTTTCGGAATTTACTCTCGGCGAGTGTGAAGAATTCGTAGAGAAGAATCATCTCGGTTACTCCAGAGAGCAGATTCTTCAGCTTTACATGGCTATCGGAGGGGTTGCCTTCTACTGGACAAAGCTGGAGAAGGGGCTGTCTGTCGCACAGAATATCGAAGCCCTTTTTTTCGGGAAAAGAGCCTTGTTGAAGAATGAATTCAAAGAACTGTATCAATCCCTTTTCTCCTGTCCTGACGGATACATAAAGATTGTGACTGCTCTCGGAACAAAGAGCATGGGCCTGACAAGAACACAGATTTCTGAAGAGACGGGACTCTCAAGTAACATGCATCTGGGAACAATGCTCTCGGAACTTGTAGAGTGCGGACTTGTTTATGAATATATTCCCATGGGAAAGAGGGTTAACGGTGCAGTATATAAACTGGTTGATTCACTTTCTCTGTTCCATTTCCGTTATCTGCAGAACCCCTTCCAGGATACAGACTGGATCAGTCTGACCAGGACTCCTGAGTATTATTCATGGTGCGGTCTTTCATACGAAAGGATAGTCCTGCTTCATCTTGATCAGGTCAAGAAGAAGCTCGGCATAAGCGGAATGTCTGTGAGTGCGTACTGCTGGTTCTCCAATAACAGAAAGCTGGAAGATGGAGAAACAGGAGCTCAGATAGACCTTCTTCTCGACAGGACTGACGGCCTTATCAACATAGTTGAGGTGAAATGGTCTTCTGACGGTAAGAAGTATGTGATGACAATGGACGATGAACAGAGTCTCTGTAACAAGAGAAACGTTCTTGTCTCACAGACCGGCACGAAGAAGGGGATACACTTCACCCTGGTCACTGTTTCCGGATACGTAGTCAACAGGTATTCGGACATGATTCAGTCCTGTGTGACACTGGATGATCTTTTCGAGAAATGCTGAAAGACAGGACAGTAAAAGTCTTCATGGAACTCCTGATTAGAATCTGTGCTTCAGTCATGCTGCATGCCCTCTTTCTTCATACAGATGGGAAAAGGAAAGAAACAGGCTTGAAGAGATTATGCCCCATCTAATCATGCAACTTTCAGGATGACTCAGTTTCTCCAGAAGTCCCTTGTGAAGAGGGCATATACAGTGAAGAGCTCGAGTCTTCCGATGAGCATCAGGAACGAGAAGAAGTAGAGTGTCCAGTCGGGGAATACCGAGAATGACACCTCTGTTCCGAGTCCTCCGATTCCGAGTCCTATGTTACCCAGCGACAGTATTGTGGAGGAAAGACAGACAAGTACGCTCTGTCCTGTGAGGGCTACTATTACGGATCCGATGAAGAATGTTATGAAGTACATTCCTAAAAAGCCGCATATCGAGGAGACAACGTCTGGGGTGTATGTGTCGTCGCCGATCTTGATACTCGTGACGACATTTGCGTGAAGTCTCTTCTTTATGCTTGTCATACCGACCTTGAAGATTACCGCGATTCTTACGACCTTCACACCTCCGGATGCGGAACCCGCACAGCCTCCGATGAAGGAGAGCATGAAGAGGATTACCTGGCTGAAGATAGGCCACTGGCTGACGTCGGCGGAGTAGAATCCTGTTGTCGTTATGAATGAGATTACATGGAAGAAACCCTGTCTGAGAGCCGTAGAGGCTCTGAGACCCGTCTTGATGAAGAGGTTTGCGGCAATTAGAAGCGAGCAGGTGAGGACGATATTGAAGTATATTTTGAACTCACCGTCGCTGAATGCCTTTCTTACCTGTCCTCTCAGGGCCTTGAAGTAGAGTGCGAAGTTCGCACCCGAGAGGAACATGAAGATTGTACATACCCATTCGACGTAGGATGAATTGTAGCTTTCTATCGAGAAGTTCGTCGGAGAGAAGCCTGCGGCTCCCATCGTTCCGAACGTGACTGTCATTGCATTGAAGAGATCCAGACCTCCGAAGAGGAGGAATACTGTCTGGAGTACCGAGAGTCCGAGGTAAATCAGCCACAGGGCAAGTGCCGAGTGCCTGATCTTCGGCGTGAGCTTGTCCTTCGTCGGCCCGACGGATTCGGCGCCGACAAGGGCCGTGCCCTTTGCCCCGAATGCCGGAAGCAGGGCGACGAAGAGTACGACGATTCCCATGCCTCCGATCCAGTTGGTCATGTTACGCCAGAAGAGGATTGATTTCGGAAGTGCCTCGATGTTGTCCAGGCATGTTGCTCCCGTTGTCGTGAATCCGCTCATTATCTCGAAGAAGCAGCCTGCAAAAGAGGGGTAGGCGTGTGTTATGTAGAGAGGAACCGCTCCGAAGAATGACATGGAAACCCAGACAAGAGTAACGAAGAGACAGCTCTCCTTCGGACCTATTATGAGTTCTTCCTTCTTCCTTACTGTCGGAAGGAGTATCACGGCACTGACCGTGAGCATCATCAGGAGTGTGAGTACGAATGCCCTGTGGGCTGTCCATTCGCCGTGGACTGCCGCTATTGCCGTCGGAAGGAGCATCAGAAGTGCCACGAGAAGGAATATGTATCCGATGAGCTTCAGCACCGACTTGAAGTTGATGTTCATCTGAAGAGCTCCGTTACGGCGTCATAATTGCGGTGTGCACATGCGACGAGCACTGTGTCGCCGATTGTGAACTCGTACTGTCCGTTGGGGACGAAGCTTTCGTTGCTGCGGCTTCGCTTGACGCCGGCTATGATGCATTTTCCCCTTAGGTCGACTTCCATGAGCTTCTTTCCCAGGAGCGAGAATCTCTCGTCCAGTACGTATTCATATACTTCGAGTTCGCCGCCGAAGATGGAGTGGAGCGTAATGACGTTCTCTCCGCGGAGGAACTTCATGATGGCGTCGACAGTCGACTCCGTGGTGCTTATCGTTGCGTCGATATCCATATTGGTGGCGAACTGTATGTAGTTAGGGTTCGTCTTGAGGAGGGCCATCGTCTTCTTCGTTCCGGTACGCTTTGCGTAGGATGCGGTGATGATGTTGAGTTCGTCGTTCTCCGTTACCGATATCATGAGATCGGCCTGGCTCAGTCTCTCGTCCTCCCAGATGTTCTCGTCCGTTATGGACTCGTTGATTGTGAGTATCTGGGGAAACTCCTCTGAAAATTCGCGGCATGTCTCCGCATCCTTCTCGATGAGAGTCATTCTCTTCAGCATTCCCTTCGTGAGGTTCGAGAAGAGATAACGGGCAATTCTCGTGCCGCCGACAGTGATCATGCGCCTGAGCTTCACGTTGGAGTTGTCGCCGCGGAGGGACTTGTAGACATTCTCGCTGTCGTCGTCACCTGCCATGACTGCGATTTCATCGCCTTCGTTCAGGACTGTGTTACCGCTCGGGGTGAGGACCTCGCTTCCTCTCCTTATACCTATTATGATATATTCGCCGCTCAGGGCCTTCTTGACGTCGATGAGCGTCTTTCCGACAAACGGGCTGGATGATGTGAGGAGTATCCTGAAGAGGATGAAGTTCGCGTCGTCGAAGTCGATTATATCTGAAAAGAGACCGGACTTGAGGACACTTGTCATTCTCTTTGCAGCCTCTTCCTCCGGGTTCACGATGTGGTCGATTCCGAGAATTCTCTTTCCCGATCCCTTGCTGCTTCCCAGATATGATATGCTTCTTATAGCGGCAATTGTCGTTGCCTTCGGAAAGTTCGATGCCGCTATGCCGCAGGCAACGAGGTTCACCTCGTCGCTGTCCGTGACTGCGATTACGGCTCCTGCCTCTGCAGCTCCCGCCTCCTTGAGTACCTCAAGGTCGGTGGCGCTTCCGCACACCGTCATGCAGTCCAGTTTCGATACGACCTGCTGACAGCGTGTGGCATTGCTGTCGACAAGTACAACGGATTTCTTTTCCTGTATGAGATGCTTGGCAAGCCTTATGCCGCGTCTGCCTGCACCCAGAATCACAATTTTCATACACCGATATTCTGAAGCAAAGAGGGCCAAAAAGCAATGCCATAGGTTCTGTACAGAAATCATAGGGGGAATCTTTGCCGTTTCTTTACTTCCCCGGAAAGTGGTATATATAAAGAAAAAAGGAAGAATTTCACATATACCTCAATCTTCTCTCTTGCCTTTTCCCGCCGTTCTGCTGTAAAAAACACTCCATGAAAAACAATGTCGTGGATTCCATCCTCTCGTCATCAGTCACCGGAGAAAGAATTGAAAAGCTTATCGAAGCCTATTCCCTCCTTGAAAAGGAGGAAGGGGACTTCTGCCGTGACTTCTCCGTTCACTGCACATCCTCCTGCGGAGAATGCTGCCGTCACTATGTTCCTTATCTGACAGAGGGGGAGGCTGAGCTCTGTGCCTACTTTCTCATAAGGGAGGGAAGGGAAGAGGAGATTCTCTCCCTCATCTCCTCTTCAGACGAGGAAAGCGGAATCTGCCCCTTATATAATCCCGATAAGCCGGAACACTGCTCCTTCTACAAGGGAAGAAGCATGGTCTGCCGTCTTTTCGGAGCCTCGGTGTCACTCGACAAGAACGGGGAGCCTGCATTCCGTGACTGCAGGTGGAAGAAGAACGAGAAGGTGATATCGACAGCAGAACTCGAGAAGAAGATGGATGAAGTTCCCGTGATGAGCGTCTACGGTGAGGCCCTTGAAGGGGAGGAAGATGGCGAAAGCATCTATACAGCCCTGCCGAAAGCCGTCAACAAGATAAAACTCCTTCTTTCCTATTCGGATTCTTCTCTGTCATAATAGAGATATGAAGATAGAAAGAATAACAAGAGAAAAGGCCGAGAGCCTTACGCTGAGGATACCCGCACTGGGTTCCGTTCTTCCCCTCAAAAGTGACGATGCCTCCTTCTATATGATAACAGAGGACTCCTTCCTCTCCGTATCCTTTACAGTCGCCGTCGTGGAGGACGGTGAGATAACATTCATCTCCGATGAAGATAAGAGAGAGGCCCTCACGAGATATCTTGAGTCAAAATGACTCTTTTTCATTACCCTCCTGAGTGTCTGATTCCGTTTGACCCGTTTTAAGGTCGAAATTGTTCAACTGTGTCAAAATGATTCAATCCGGTCTGGTATGCTCAAAACCTGTGTTTTGAGCTAATTTCTTACCATCAAAGAAATTAAAGAAAATTGGCACACCATTT
>CAZGNN010000093.1:0-5796 GCA_964527335.1 uncultured Spirochaetaceae bacterium
AGGAGAATGAGAACTTCTCCTTCACCCTTCTCTTCATAGTTGAGCTTGATGTCCATGAGACGATTATAACCTTTTTTCCCAACTCTGAACTCTCTGTTCCTGTTTTACGGTTATCATAACGGTAAAGAGGGAGGAAAAGATGAGAAAACCGAGGTCATGGAACAGAAGAGCGGTGCTCAGAGGGGCCACACTCTGTGCAGAGTATTTCGATACCCTCCATCCGGAGTATTCATCGCTCTCCGCCGTGATATGGATAGACAACACATCAGTCATGAAAAAGAGAAAGAAAGGAATATGGTTTGAAACAGAAGACGGGAAGTGTGCCTTCATCGACACTGACGGCAACTTCTACTCGAAAAGATGCTACCTGGAGCTCTCCGTGGAGAAGAGAGAGGAACTCAGAAGTTTTGTCCGCCTCTTCAGAAGGGAAATCGGAATGCTCTCCGAAAAGACGCTTTCCCTCGATGAGTTCAGAGCAATGCTCCTCGAATGCCGGCGGCTATCCTCTCCGTTCACGCTCTGGAAGGACTTTGACAGAAGCATTCTCACCTCTGTGAGACGGAGATGGAGTGACGGGGTATTGAAGGAAAACGAATCAGGACTCGACGTAAAGGTAAGGCTCGACACATTGAGTACATATAATCTCATAGAGCGCAGTGACAACGTACACTGGGTGGAATTCCGTATGGGCCGCACGAATGCAGTCACAGTCTGTCTCGACAAAGACCTCACAGCTCTCGGAAGCACAGCTAAGTTCGGGAAAAGGAGAACAGAAGGAATAAGGAACTTTGTTCAGAACAACAGAAGCCTCATCTCTTCTCTTTCCGACTACCCCTATACCGGAGTCGACATGGCCTTCTTCCGCTCTCACTTCATTCCTGGAGGAGAAAGGAAGGAGAATGAAGAGAAAAATCTCGAGAAGACCGTTACGGATTATATCGCAAAGTGGAGGAAGGAAAGAGGGCTCCCGGCAGAATACGACATCTATGAAGCGAAGAAACACATGCGTCCCATTTCTTGATTTTTCTCCCATCTTCTGCTAAAAGGGTGGGAGCAAACACGATACGATACACGAAGGTCTTCCCTTCCGATACGACACAAGAGCAGATGACTCCGTGTCGTTTTTTCAATCACGGAAAGGAAGAAAAAATGGAAGAAAAAACCAATTCATTCATGGAAGAAGAAAAAGTCGGGAAACTCGTGAGGAAGTTCTCGCTTCCCTGCGTCGTCTCGCTCCTCGTCGGGGCACTCTACAACATAGTCGACCAGGTATTCATCGCAAATGCCCCCTACCTCGGATCCTGCGGCAATGCGGCCAACACCGTCGTGTTCCCGCTGACGGTCCTCGCCCTGGCGGTCGCGGTGATGATTGGAGACGGATGCTGTGCCTTCGTCTCGCTCTCCCTCGGAAAAGGCGAGAAGGAGAATGCCTCCGCTGCTGTCGGAAATGCCGTCATTCTCTCCATCGTCAGCAGCCTTATCCTGACGGCACTCTATCTCGTCTTCTCATCCCCCATCCTCACATTCTTCGGCGGAAGAGTGAACGACGAGACATACGCCTTCAGCCGGGAGTATTTCTTCTGGATTACCCTCGGCATTCCCTTCTATATGTTCGGTCAGGCCATGAACCCCATAATCAGGAGTGACTCGTCACCGCGCTTTGCGATGATATCGACAGTGGCGGGAGCGGTGGCGAATCTCATCCTCGATCCCGTTTTCATCTATGCCTTCAGATGGGGAATGACAGGAGCGGCAGTTGCAACCGTAATCGGTCAGATGATTACGGCATTCCTGGCCCTGTGGTACCTTTTCCGCATGAAGTCAGTGAAGATGGAAAGAAAGAGTTTCCGCCTGAACACATCCGTCATCAGAAGATTTCTCCCACTGGGACTGACAAGTCTCATCAGCCAGATTTCTCTTGTCATAAGCATGGCGGCAGTGCAGAAGAGCTGTGCAAAGTACGGTGCCCTCGACCCGGTATTCGGCATCGAGGAGTTTTCCCAGATACCGCTTGCGGTACTGGGCATAGTGATGAAGTTCTTCCAGATAGCAATTTCAGTGGCAATCGGAATAGCCGCAGGTTCCATTCCCGTTGTCGGCTACAACAGGGGAGCCGGAAGAAAGGACAGGGTGAAGTCGCTTTTTGTTTACGTTCTCTTTTCCGAAGCTGCAGTCGGAGCCGTATCACTCTTCATCGTCGAAGTCTTCCCTCTTCAGATAGCATCCCTCTTCGGGGCGGCGGGAGAGAGTTCGTACTATGCATCCTTCACCGTGAAGTGCTTCAGAATCTACCTTTCGATGATGGTACTTGCAACCCTCAACAAGGGTACCTTCATATTCCTTCAGGCCCTCGGAAAGGGACTCGAGTCCACTCTCATCTCGCTTGTGAGGGAGATAGTCTTCGGTGTCCTTCTTCCTGTCATTCTGCCCCTATTCATGGGACTCGACGGCCTTCTGTTGTCATTCCCGCTTTCCGACATACTGACAGCCGTGATTACTGCCTTCTTCATCGTGAAGACGATGAAGGAGTTCTCTACTCCAGTACAGTCCCGATGAAATCCCTCGCACCGTTTATAAACGCTGCAGCGTCCATCTCCTTCTTCATCGGAGGAAGGACGTGGGAGACGTAGAGGTAGCCATCTCCCGTGGCAATCTTGAGGCCCTTTTTCTTATCGAGAGCAACGACGGTGCCCGGAGTCTCAGAACACGGCTCAAATGGAAGGAACGACGAAGAGTGAACACCCGTGATTATGAACGGGGAACCGTTATAGAGGCACCATGCCTTCGGCCAGGGATAGCATGCCCTGACGAGGGCATGAATGGACGAGGCACTCTCGTTCCAGTCGATCTTTCCGTCATCCTTCTTTATGAAGCCCGTGTAGCTTGCTTCCCCTCTCTGGGGGTACGGAATTATGTTGTCGACACTTTCGAGGACAGAGAGAACAAAGGATGGTGCCATTTCGGATATGACGGCCTCCAGGGACTCTGCTGTCTCCGTTCCGTCAAGCGTAATCGGCTCCATGCCGTAGATTTCGCCTTCGTCTATCTCAAGGGAGATTCTCTGGACTGCGATGGCAGTCTCCTTCTCCCTGTTTCTTATGACATTGAAAATCGGACTGCAGCCCCGGTATGAGGGAAGCGGGGACGGATGAACATTGAAGGTGTATCTGAAAAGAGAGAGGAACTTCGGCCCGAAGATACGGCCGTAGGAGAACGAAAGGAGCGAATCCACACCGAGTGATTTCACTATCTCCCTCTCCTCCCTGTTGAGGTGTTCGGGAGTGAATACCGGGAGTCCGAGCTCCTCTGCCTTCACACGGATGGGGGTGGGGACAAAACCCTTTCCCCTCTTCTTCGGGGCATCCGGCGTCGTGAAGACAGCAGTGACTATTCCCTTTTCGTTAAGCTTTTCAAGCAGCGGTACGGCGATTGCATCCGTTGCAGCAAACAGCAGTTTCAATTCTTCTTCCTCTTCGGCTTTCTGATGCCGTTCTTCTTCTCGTAGGCTCTGAGGAGCTTCTCCCTCTCCTCATCGGTAAGGTGATCTATGAAGAGATGACCGTCAAGATGGTCATTCTCATGCTGGATGACGCGCGCAAGGAGGCCGTCGGCATCAAGGATGAATGCCTTGCCGTATTCGTCCTGTGCGTGAATCTTCACTCTCACCGGTCTCATCACGTTGTGATAGACACCGGGGATGGAAAGACATCCTTCCTCGTAGGGTCCCAGTTCCTCGCTTGTCTCGAGTATCTCGGGATTGGCGAAGACGTACTGCTTCCCGTCCCGGATATCGACAACGAAGAAACGGCCGTCGACACCAATCTGCGGTGCAGCAAGTCCCACGCCCTCGGCTTCCTCTAAGGTATCGAGCATGGCGGATGTCAGAAGACGGAACGCATCGTCGAACTTCTCGACGCCTTTGCACTTCTTTCTGAGGATGTCATCACCTATTTTCACTATTTCAAGAGTTGTATCTTCCATTACTTTTTCCTTTTTCCATTCCATAATACTGTTTTATCCGGGAAGAAAAAACAGAATAATCCATTTCACGGCCCGAAAATTGTACCAATATTTTCACAAAACCCCTTCATTTTCTAATACTCTTCTTCCTACTATAGAGTGCAGGAGAAAATAATGGATACAAAAACACCCCACTACGGTCCTGCAGACAGACCGCCCCTAAAGGAGTGGATTCCCCTTTCAATCCAGCACGTATTCGCAATGTTCGGCGCGACAATCCTCGTCCCCATCCTCGTGGGCCTCGATCCGACGACAGCGCTCTTCACGGCAGGAACGGGAACCCTGATCTACATCCTTCTGACAAAGGCGATGGTGCCTGCCTTCATCGGATCGTCATTCGCTTTCATCACACCGCTCATCACGATATCTTCCCAGTACGGCTGGCCGTACGCGATGGGAGGAGCATTCGCATCGGGCCTGATGTATGCACTCGTCGCATTCATCATCTCACGCTGCGGCTCGGGATGGATTCACAGGGCACTTCCCCCTGTCGTCATCGGTTCGGTCATCATCGTAATCGGACTCAACCTTGCCCCCACAGCCATGAACATGGCAATGTACACGAACACTTCTGACACATCGACGTACTCCCTCGTCTATCTCTCGATAGCGCTCGTGACACTCGCGGTCACAGTCGTTGCGAATGTATTCTTCCGCGGCTTCCTGTCCGTCATCCCGATTCTCTTCGGTCTTGCCGCAGGATACATCTTCACCCTTGTGATGGGACTCTTCTTCCCCTCCTACGCGATAATCGACTTCTCCATAGTAGCCGAGGCAAGCTGGTTCGGTTTCCCCACGTTCACTCTTCCGAAGTTCAACCTCGTTGCGGTACTGACATTCATAATCGTCTCGTTCGCGACAATCTGCGAACACCTCGGAGACACGCTCTGCATATCACGTGTAGTCGGACAGGACTTCTATGAGAACCCCGGCCTCAAGAGAACGCTCCTCGGAGACGGACTCGCAACGGCATGGGCATCCCTCTGGGGAGGACCACCCAACACGACATACGGCGAGAACGTCGGCGTACTCGCAATTACGGGAGTATACAGCGTATGGGTCACAGGAGGCGCGGCAGTGATAGCAGTGCTCCTCTCCCTCTTCCCGAAGTTCGGCGCCCTCATCCAGACAATCCCGAACCCCGTACTCGGCGGTATCTCGATGCTCCTCTTCGGCGTCATCGCATCCTCGGGACTGAGAACCCTCGTCGAATCGGGAGTAGACTATCAGGACAAGCGTAACCTCACGATATCTTCAATCATCCTCGTCATCGGCATCGGCGGCGGCATTCTGAAGTTCAACGTGGGCTCGTCACTCGAGTTCTCACTCGGTTCCGTTGCACTCGCAACCCTCGTGGGAATCATCCTGAACCTCATCATTCCAGTAAAAAAGGAAAACAAGTAAGCATAGCGGCCGGGAAAACCGGCCGTTATCTTTACCCGAAACAGAAAACAGAACACAACAGAAATGCTCCCGATTGAGTAATCGTGAGGTCATGTCTGATTGCCCCATCTACCTTCAGCAGAAGCTGCGGTCCAAATTATGTCGACAATTTGGACCATTTTATGTACCTTATAACTAAGGAGAAACAGCGATGAATTTCTATTCTTTACGTGACTTGCGTTCCGAGTCCAAAACCATGTGGAACGACCTTCAGAACGGAAGTGAGGTTATCATTACAAACAACGGAAAGCCGTCTGCCATTGTAATCAATATTCCTGATGGCTGTTTTGACGAAATGGTCCAGGCAGTACGTCAGGCAAAGGCAATGATTGC
>CAZGNN010000094.1:0-5787 GCA_964527335.1 uncultured Spirochaetaceae bacterium
AGACTCAGACATGCAATCGAGAAGAGCGGCGGCGTCATGGTCATTACAGCCGATCACGGCAATGCCGATGATATGTATGAGCACGGCAAGGACGGCTCTGTGAAGATGAAGGCAAACGGCGACCCGAAGCCGAAGACAAGCCACTCTCTCAACCCGGTTCCGTGCATCGTGTACGATCCCTGTTATAACGGAGAATACTCGAAGGAGCTCAACACAGGTCTCGGAATCTCATCCATTCCTGCAACCCTCATGAACTTCCTCGGCTTCGACGCTCCGGCGGATTACGACAAGTCAATCATCAATCTCAATAAGTAAGAGAGACTGACTTAGCTAGGGCTCCACCTCATATGAAGTGGGGCCTTTTCCTTTTACAGAAAGAAATAAACAGGTGGTTATACCCCTTTTATACCCCTCATCTGTAAAATGGGGGTATAAAACTCAGTAGGTGAAGCGGTTAATGGCTGGTAGGGCTCTCAGGTACTCTTCAACGTTGATGTATCTTATGCCGTCAGCAGTCACGGATTCTCCTCTGTAGATGACATTTCTGCTCATGATGGGGCCGTAGAGGTGTTCTGTCTCTTTCGATATCCTGTCATCGGTGAGAGAGGAGTGGAGGCTGCTTTCGACAGTATTGCTGCGGCAGATTCTGTAGACGTCACATGAGATGTCCTTCTTGTCATAGACCACCATGTTATAGCCGTTTTCGGAGTAATGGAGAATCACGGTATTTTTCTGTCTCTTCGGATATGCAAGCTTTGTTTCGAGTAGAACGACATCTTCTTCTATCCTTTCTCCGATTCTGGCCATTATCCTGTCCGTGAGGGAGTGTTTCTCCTCAGTGGAAAGGTGTGAGAATGTTTTTCTGCGGAGGGTTCTCTTTACAAGATTCTTTGCCTGGGCATATCTCATGCCGGGCTGTGAAATGACGGTTCTCTCTCCTTTTCTCTCGTAGGGGAGAGCCCTTACCTCGATATTGAAGGTCAGATCAAGCTCATCCAGACAGTCCCGGATTATCTTTCCGGTTTTCTCCGTTATGCCGAACTCATCCATCACCTTTCTGTCATTTTCAATATATGTTCTGATCTCTTCGGCCACTTCTGCTGCTATCGGGTCACCTGAGCATGAAGGGGACGTCAGAACCTCAAGGACAAGACTGTCGTTCAGGTTCTCGACTATAAGGTAGACTGAATAGAACAGGTTGAACTTGTCGTGCATATCACGGAGGAATCTGAATTCATCGGCGAATTCGTAGTAGTCAAGGGAGATTTCTATGTTGTCGGCTACTGCACATTCTATGTACTGTGTTGTCTTCTTCGCGGAAGAGAACGTCGCTTTCTTCGCTGTTCCTCCGAGCCGGATGAACTCATCGATGCCGGTGAAGCCCAGGGCGGCGGAAGCTTCCCTGAACGTTATGAATGTAGTGTGATATGTGATGGTCCTGTCGTACAGCTGGTCTCTTTCTGCGAGGGAAAAGCTCAGTGAGAGCGGTCCTGAAAAGAATATCTTCATTCCCGATGAAGCAAAGATGTCCGAGAAGAGAGACGCCTGGCGTATGAAATCGCTGTCGAAGGCTATTCCTTCAATGAAGATATAGCGGAAGCCTGCTTTTTCAAGTTGGTACATGTCATGTCTGATATCCCAGAAATATGTCTTCTCATCTATCCTGATATAAGCAGTCACAGCCATTTCTTCCTCAGTCATGGATGCGATGACCTGCTTCATCAGAGTTCTGCTTCCTGCATCCTGCAGTCCGTAGAGAATGAATACCTTCCAGACTATAGGACTATAGAGATATCCCTTTACGTCATCGAAGCATTCTCTCCTTTCGAGAGAACAGGCTTTCCTTATCATGGCTTCGAGTTTCTTCCCTGTCCGTACATCTGTGGCGAACTCCATACAAATACCTCCTCAGAGAAATTATCACAGAGGTCATGCGTGGAGTAAAGCCATCAATCGGGGGCAAAAGAGTCTGACTCATGAACAGAACAGCTCCCCTCATACTGAAAGGGGAGCTGAATTACCTGTTCTTCTGTAGTCTTACTTGTTGAGAGGCTGTAGAGTTATGTTCTTCTTCTCTGCAACGAATGTGGCAAACGGCGTTGCGCTGTAGGTCCCGTCTTCATTTTCAACAATCTTGTAAGACGTGGATCCCTTGGAAGTATACTCCGTGAACTTGCAGTCAAAAGCGGATGTATACTCATTGAGAAGGTTTGTATAACCGATTTCCGAGGAAATTTTAATATTGTCTAGAAGTTCAGTTCCTCCGTTAAGGACCTTCTTCTCTGTTGTAATAAGATCAGATACTGTGCTTTCATCGTACCCGGATTTGTATTTGTAATAGAAATTGTAGTATTTGCCGTCTTCACCTTCTCCCTCGATATAAAAATCTGCATCAATATTGGGATTATCAGAATATTTTCCCACAAAATCTGCATATTTTGTCTTTCCGGCAGTTGTGTTTTGTCTTGAACTATCGATTGTTTGTCCATCCTTGTTGCATACATAAGTAGCAAGAACGGCAATCTTGTCGCTGTTGAGGTCTACAGCCTTCAGTTTATAGAGAGAAGAACCCGAGCTGGTGTTTTCTCCGATAAGGAAGTTACCGTTGCTGAGCGGAAGAAAAACACATGCTTGGCTATATTTGTTGCTGATGAAAGACAGTGATTCGGTGATATCTATAATGTACGTATTGTATGTGGATATGTCGAAGACGTAGAAATAGATCTCACAATGATCGGAATAATAAGCCGTAAGATAACCGTCTGCCAGTCTTACATAGGTTCCCATGAATCCTTTGTTGTTATTGCAAAAATCATGATAGGAGACGTTGTTTTGATTTCTGTTGAATGCCGCAATTCCGCTGGGAGTACCATAATCTGTATAATACTGTGAGTAGTTGATTTCGTATGTGTCATCTGCTCCGACAGATGTTTCTGCAAAGTTTTCGCCGACCACTTTTATTGATGAAATATAATAAGGCATGAAAGAGCCGTTAGCTTCTTGGATGTCTATATGTAGAGCTTCGCCCGATTTTGTCGGTACATACTCGCCTATTCTGGTGAAATAGCATATGTTGTCGGCTTGTTCGTCGAAGGAGTCGTTGAGAATGTAGTACTGGCCGTATTTATCCTTGAAGACATGAGAAATGTATGCGCTCTGATTCTGAACCAGCTGATTTATTTCAAGTTCCCCATTATCTTTTGATTCAATCGTCACGGGGCCGAGAGATTCTTCGTATGCTACTCCGGCCTGGAATCCGAAACAGTAGTCTCCTACGGAATAGATGAGTCCGGTTTTGTTGTCGATTATGAAGCTTTCACGCAGTTTTGAGCTTCTGTAGCCGGAGATGTCGAATTTTGTGACTCCGTCATTCTCTCCTGGAGCCTGCTCCTCATTTCCTGAGTTGCGGATTGTGAATGTCTCGCCACAATTATACTGTCCATTCCCACCATAGTTGCTTGAACTGTAGTTTATGGTTATATCATCAGAACCGTTGTTGAAAGACCAACTGAGGTATTCACTACCAGAACTCTGATAGTTTGATATGTTTCCCGAATAACTTGTACTACCGTTATAGGTGTTTTTCGAAAGTCCTTCATAGTTAAGGAGCTTATCAATATCAATAGTAATATAAGAGATGAACGTATAGTCATCAGTTACGTACATCTTGTCGATTTTTCCGGATATCTCACCCTGTGTAACCTTGTCTCCGATTTTGAGGTCAGAGCCGGTCAGACTTTTGCTGCCTTCGGCTGTGTTGACAACAGAGAATGTGACTTCTGTTGTTTCTGAGCTTCCTTCATCCTGCTTTACAAGCACCTTGCTTGTAGTTGTGTCGATGGCTCTGGAACTGGAAGCGTCAATGATTCCGATAGCAGCTGTATTGCTGTCGATGTCGGCCTTGTAATACTTCAGGGCAGACATGTCGAAGAGGTAGGACGATATGTCACCTCCGGATGAGGATCCTCCGTAGTAGTTGTTCGAAGGATTTTCACATGCGATGAACGTTATCAGACATGCTGATAAAACAAGAAAAACAAATATACTTCTTTTCATATTCCCTCGGCGGATAAGATATCCAGCCTCTCTAAATATACCCCCCCCCGGGTATATTATCAAGGGAAAAGTAGACCTGATAATGCTCTGGTGAGCTGAGAACTATCCTGTCGTGGTCTTAAAGATATGTAACGGGTTTGATGAGGGGCAGTGCCTTCAGGTATTCTTCGACGTTGATGTAGTTTATGTTGTCCACAGTCGTTGATTCTCCTCTGTAGAGGACATTTCTGCTCTTTATATTCCCGTAGAAGTGTTCGGTCTTTCTGCATTTATCCTCGTCGATGAGGTGCCTGTACTGTTCTGGAACGACGGCCGTGCTGTGCTTGATTTCGTAGATATCGCAGAAGTTTTCCTTTCTGTCGTGCACTACCATATCGAATTCGCCTGTCCTGAACTTGAGTACGAACACCTCCCTCTCCGGGAATGCGAGACTTGTTTCAAGAAGGACTATATCTTCAAGCATTCTTCCTCTGATTTCATTGAGTATCCTGTCTGAGATGAAAAGCTTGTCCTCGGAAGAGACAGTCTCGAAGAATTCATCTTCGAGAAGGCTCTCTATGAGGGCTTCCGCCTGTGCATATCTGAGTCCGGGCTGCGAGATGAGTATTCTTTTCTCCTTTGTTCTGTGGTCAGATATCGAAACGACATCGACGGAGAAAATCAAATCAAGAAGCTCCAGGTATTCTTTTATTTCGGATGCGACAGCCTCTGTTATCTTCACCTTCTGTTCTTCTCTGTTTCTTATGCTGAGCATATCCTTCAGTCTGGCTGTAATCGCAGCGATATCTATACTCTCGAGTATGTCTGACGTATCTTT
This sequence comes from uncultured Spirochaetaceae bacterium, assembly GCA_964527335.1. Taxonomy (GTDB): domain Bacteria; phylum Spirochaetota; class Spirochaetia; order Sphaerochaetales; family Sphaerochaetaceae; genus Ornithospirochaeta. The sequence continues at coordinate 4,874 of CAZGNN010000094.1, forward strand.
CTGAGCATTGAGCAGATTTCTGCGTGATATTGAAAAATCATGGGATTTGAAATCTCTTGTCAGTACATCGACCGTGAAGAGGTGATTCATGTCTTCCACAACGCGGTTGACTGCACTTGTCAGCTCATTCTTCTCGTACAGAGCGTAAAGCGACCTGAAATGGCCTCCATCCTTATAATATGTCAGAGAATGCTGGATGTTTTCAGCAATGGAGGAATCAACATATTCGTTTGCCGTTCTTCTGTTCCTGAACGGAGAGACGGCATTATAGCTTGTACCGCTTACGCACATTGTTCCGCCGTAACGTATGTATTCGTCTATTCCCCTTATCCCAAGCACGTTTTCGAATTCCCTGTAGGGAATGAAGGTAGTGTGAAGTGTGACTGTCCTGTCATAGAGCTGTTCGTCCTCACTGAGAACAAAACCGAGAGAATCTGTTCCTGAAAGGACTATCTTCATTCCAGATGAAGCGAAAATGTCGGAGAGAAACGCCGAGCCTTCGATGAAGTCTTCAATAAGAGTCACTTCGTCAATGAATACATATCTGATACCTGCGCCTTTGAGGGTTTTGAGATCTCTGTAGATATCATGGAGAGTGTTGTCACGGGTGACTCTGATGAATGCGGCCTTTTTCCGTTCTTCTTCCTTCATACCCAGGATAGTCTGCTTCATGAGAGTCTTCTTCCCTGTCCCCGCAAGGCCGCAGAGTACGAAAACCCTGTCGGACGGGTTCGTGAGGTAGGCTTCTATCTCGTTGAAGCTCTCTCTTCTCCCGTAAGACTGGACATCTCGGATGAAGGAATCAAGCTCATTCCCTGTCAGAACATCAGTGGCGAACTCCATACACGTACCCTCCCTGGAGAAATTATCACAGAGGTCATGCATGGAGTAAAGACGTCAATCGGGGGCAAAAA
>CAZGNN010000095.1:0-5762 GCA_964527335.1 uncultured Spirochaetaceae bacterium
ATAAACAGTAGAACAGAACCTTCTGTCCGACGACTTGTATACTCCGGCGGACGTCTCTATGAGACCGTAGTTGATGGCGTTCCACTCCGTAAAGGAAGCCAGTATCGCATTCGGATACACATCTCTCAATATCTTGAAGACACTCGGATACTGAGGATACGGAAAACGCTCGCATGTAATGCTTGCGTTGACGCACTTATGGACACTCGGACTCACTCCGTGGAGGTAGGAGCCCCAGTTCTGTGCGCTCACGGACGGTGTCTCGCTCGTTGCCGTTCCCGTCCATGCGGAAGAAGAGGAAAACACTTCCGAAAAACCTTCAGCTTTGCTCAGCCACTCACCCGCCCCGTCGACGCCGATGAATACGACGCTGTCGTAGGATGCCTCTCCCTCCGTCCTCTCATAAGACGGCTCGCACGATACAAGAAGAAGAGCAACAAGAAGTATCGGCAATATGAATCTTTTCATCATCTCCCTCCTAGAACCTGTATGAATAGCCGATTCTGAAATTGAGTGCGGCGAATATAAGTGCAAGCTGTGAAGCCTTCACGTCTATATAATTCCCCTCTTCCACCTCGAAGAGAGCCTTCGGACAGAGTGCCCAGAAATCGAAGGGGGCATAGTTGAGGTTGCTCTCATCACCGCCGTAGTTGATGTAGACAAGGAACGGAAATCCTGAGCTGAAGAAGAGGCTGTTATGACTGTCAAACGAGAAGGACATCTTTGTCATGAGATTGAACAACAGGAGGTCTCCTCTCGTGAAATGGCTCACGACACCTTCCCTGCTCGAAGCATGAAGCGCTGTCACATCGAGGCCGAGGAGAAAATCGAAGACGTCAGTGTCCACTGCCTTCCAGAAAGCAGAGACTGAAAGACCGTGGATGAGTCTGTTACCATACGTGAACCTGTCCCAGCCGGACATGTCTGTAGTGATGAATCTGTCAAGAAGGGAGTATGTCAGAAGCCCTCCTACTCCGTATGTCGTATCGACACCGGCATCGACTTCAAAGGATGAGAATGAGCAGCTTATGCCGACTGACGACGGAACACCGATGGCGGCATTGATGCTCACGGTAGCTGCAGAAAGAGCGGAAAGTACAGCAAGAGAAAGAACAATGATGAGAACAGTCTTCTTCATAACAGAACCTATCTTCTGCAAAAACGGCATTCTCTTCAACTGCAGATTCCGCCGGCGAACGGGGGGATATCGAGGGAGAAGGTATTCTTCCTTCCCTTCGAGCAGTATTCGTCGCTGAACGATATGGCAGTCTTCCTTGCTTCCTCAAGAAGCTTCTTCGGATAGAAGCCCGGAAGTGCAGCGGAAGCTATGCAGATCCTCGCAGCCCTGATTCCCTCCATCTGATTCTTCATCTTCTCAAGGTCCTCCCCCTTTATGTTCGGTGCATAGACCTTCATGAATGTCGAGAAGAGCCTGTCTCTGTCGACGACTACATCCTTAGTGTCACCGTTCTTGTGATAGATGTGACCCGAGTAGATAGAAAGAAGGTCGAATACGGGGTGCCCCTTACCCGAGAACATGAAGTCGATGAAGCTGATTCTCCTTCCCCTTATCATGACGTTGCCGGGGTGGCAGTCGCCGAGTGCGAATGTATCGGAATCGGGAATGGCCTCGAATACGGCCTTTATCTTTCCTCTCTCCTCCGCATTGCAGAACGATGGAGATATGAGGTCACAGAGGGAAATCGAGTATTTCTTCATGTCGGGAAGACGCTCATCCGTCACATGGATGCTGTGCATCTTCTTCACGGCCAAGGCAAAGGTCTCCATCACGCAGTTGTACTTCATCTCTCCAGATTCCGCGATGAGATCCTCGAGGCAGTCTCCTTCGAGCTTATCGAGGATTATGCCGTATGATGCACCGGAGCGGACTATCTCGTAGGCGTTCTCATCTGTTACGCCGCACTCGTGTGCGACTTCTGTCAGTGTCTTCTCCTGGCTTATGAGAGTGTACGGGACTTCGGGTCTGAAGAGCTTCAGGACCTTGTCCCCCATATCGTAGACGGTCGCGGTTCGCCCCTCTCCGATTACCTCAAGGTCAGCGGCCTTCAGCCGTCTGAAGCTCTCCCAGCTTCCTTCGGGAGGAAGGAGCGACAGCTTATCGAGCTTGCCGGTCGCAAGGAGCGGAAAATCCTCAAGGTGTACGAACGACGTCGGAACCATGTACTCGGGAAGAATCTTCATCAGGCGCTCCCTTGCCTTATCCTCATCGATCTGCTTCTTATCCGTATAGAACACGATGATTGCCGATATGTCCCTGAAGACGAAGCCTCTGACGACGATGTGCTCGAGTCCGGTCACCTTCTTCACTGCCGAGGCAACTTCCTCCGGCTCTATCCGGTATCCTCCGATCTTGAACATCTCGTCGATTCTGCCGTGGAGGACAAGAGAGCCGTCCTCTCTTATTTCTCCCTCGTCTCCCGAATGGAATACCCTGCCGCGAAGGAGATGACGTGTCTTTTCGGGAAGATTGAGGTAGCCGCGGACAAACGGATTACGATAGCAGACTTCGCCCTTTTCTCCCGGCCCCGCCTCTTTCCCGTTCCCGTCAAGAACGAATACCTCAAGTCCCGAGCCGCTTTTTCCGACAGGAGCTGGAGTCTCCGCAGTCTTCAGTTCATATACTGTCGTAAGGCATCCCGACTCCGTGGAGGCATAGCAGTTGTAGACCTTCATGCCTTCGATATAAAGGCCGTCGGCAGGTTCCGAGGAGAGAATGCACATTCTCCACTTTTTTCTGAAGGGCCAGTGCTTTCTCAGAAATGACGGTGTAAGATAGCCCGAGTTCACACCGGCGAGGGAGAGGTATTCATAAAACTTCTCATTACTCTCCCTGTATGAATACGGCATAAGGGCAAGGGCGGTCCCGTATGCACATAGGAAAGAGAACATTATCGGCTGAGAGACGAAGTTCAGGGGGCTCATTGCAAGGAAGGTATCGCTGTCCGTAAGGATGGGATGACCGCTGGCTCTCGCACTCTTCCATGCATTCTCAAGTGAACCGTATTCGTGAAGCACGCCTTTGGGATCTGCCGTGGTGCCGGATGTGTATGCAACGTAGCAGAGAGCGTGGAGATCGATTTCCTCCCAGCCGTCGAGCGGCTCCGTGGCGATTATCTCCTTCCATTCCTTCCCTGTAACGACTGTGTCAGGTTCACTGTCCTTCCGGATGAAAGCCGTCCTCTCGTCGTTTCCGGTCTCGGTGAGGATGAATGCGGCGCCGGAACGCATTGTTCCCGCCATTGCGGCGAAGAGTCCCGGGCCGCGGTCGAGAGAATAGAGAACCTTCTTCTCCTTCCCGATTCCCCTTTTCTTCAGCCAGCCGTATATTCTTCCCGTAAGGCACCAGAATTCACTGAATGTCATCCTTGTCCCGGGATCATATATGAGGCATGTGCGGTCAGGTGTCGCCTCGACGTGATCATACAGCATTTCAATTACGGTCTTCTCTTTTTCCATCTCTCTTCTCCGCTCTCAATGATGGCGTTTTGAGGAAAGGATGACAACGCCTCTGTCTCCATCGAAACATGAAAAGGCCCTGGGCATGCTTAAGGAAACGGAAACTACGGCGAGCAGAAAATCGAGATTCTTGCCGAGCTCACGAAAATCCGCGAGATATGCTGTGATCCGGGTCTTGTATATGAAGACTACAGGGGAGCCAGCGCAAAGCGCGAAGCAGTCAGGGGTCTTATCTCGTCGGCCATAGACGGCGGCCACAGGATGCTTCTCTTCTCCCAGTTCACATCGATGCTCGCCATTCTCGAGAAGGATCTCGATAAAGCCGGAATAGAGTGCTATAAGATTACAGGCGAAACCGAGAAGGAGAAGAGACTCGAACTCGTGAACGCTTTCAACAAGGGAGATACACCCGTATTCCTCATCTCCATCAAAGCCGGTGGAACGGGGCTCAACCTTACCGGTGCCGACATAGTCATACACTACGCCCCGGGGTGGAATACGGCGGCACAGGGCCAGGCAACACAGACCGCGTTCACCGCATCGGACAGACAAAACGTGTCACGGTTTACCGCATGATAGCACAGGATACGATAGAGGAGAAAATACTGAAACTCCAGGAAAGGAAGAAGAACCTTGCTGACGAGATAGTCACCACGGAGAACATCTCGCTCTCGTTCCTCTCGAAGGGAGCTTCTTTCGATATCACAGAGCGTGGAATGAGTTCTACCTGAACACGGATTCTGAGTAGTGACGGAGAAAGAACCGTCCGGCTGAGCATGAAAAAAACTCATGCTTTCTTCAGACTAGGAAAAGAGCTTATCCCTGACCGCCATCAGAGTATAGCCCAGGAGATTCTGCCCCCGCCACGCTCCCGGATCCAGTCTGTCGCCGTCAGTCATCGAAAGCCCTATTCCCCATATTCTGTCGCGGACGGCACACTCTGCGAGGATATCGTTTCCGGTGGCCTTCAGTTTCTCCCCGAGATCCGGGTTCTGGCTGAACTTTGCAACAAGGCCGTTGTATACGACATCACGTCTCACACTGCTCCACTTTCTGTCATCATAGCCGGAGACAAGGCGCCCCAGGGCCTTGATGCGGGCAACATCATCGGTTGAGAGAATCTCGGAAGCAATCTTCGTGTCTTTGAAGAGGACTGCCTTGCTGTACATCATGTACTGCTCGAGTGACGAAAACTCTATTCCGTCAAGGGTGAAGCGTGAATGATACCAGTTGCTGAGGTAACCGTTCTCCTCATCCGGATTATGAAAGCATATGACGCTCATCTTGTTTCTCCTGTTCTTTGTGTTATTTCTTCTTCAGCACTCCGTATGCCCATCTGAAGAATGACGGGACTGCAGAGAAAAGGAACCGGTTCTCTTCGTAATCCATGGCAAGAGCCTCCTCCGTGAACGGACGGTACCCGAATGAGCTCATACTGTCGAGGATTTGTGTCAATCCCTCACCATCTGAAAGGAGACGGAAGAACTTCACTGTGCCCTTGTTGGAGGCCTTAAGGCGCCCCAGGTACTCCTCTGCCGTGTCATACTGGCGTTTCTTGTAATAGAGAACCGAAAGAGGAAGAAGCATCTCCGTCTCGTCGGCATTCTCGTATTTCTTATGAAGTGAAAGAGCCTTCTTCTCATTCTCCAGGAAGGCATAGAGATGCATCAGGGTATATCTGATTCCGAGATTATCGACTCTGTTGAGCTTTATGATTTCCTCTCCATCCTCTGCGGCGGCATCCATCATGCCGCACCTGATGAGCTCATTCATGTGCTTGTGCCTCAGACGGATATAGGGTCTTGTTTCCGGAATCTGCCAGAACTTTCCCCTGTCTTTCTCGATTGTCTTCTGCATCTTCTCGGTCGATTCAACCTCCCTGATGAGGCCCTCGAGAGCGGAGAGACACTCCTCGGCCCTGTCTCCCTTCTCGGCCATGATCATCTGCGTCCTGACGTCGATGTTGTCCGGGTCGATTTCGTGAGCCTTCTTCAATGCACTCATGCGCTCCTTGGATGAGGTGGCATTCTCTGCCTTCTGGAGATAATCATAAACGGCATCGGAATCTTTCCCGTCGCTTCCGGGGATTGACATGTCAAATTCATGCATGGATGTGTTTATGAAGATGTCGGGATTCTCATCATTCTCCAGTTCGCCGACATTCTCTTTCCAATAATCGTGTATCATCTTCTTCACTTCTTCAGGCCCTAGCATAACTCTGTCTCTCCCGTTATCGTGTTGTCGGGTAGATTGTATCATATTGAAAGAGAGGACAGAAGTCTCTT
>CAZGNN010000096.1:0-5685 GCA_964527335.1 uncultured Spirochaetaceae bacterium
CTCGTTCAGCCCTACTACGTTGCAGGAAAGGATTTCTATGCAATGCTCCTCTCCTGCCGCAACTCCTCCAATACGGCACAGAACATTCTCCGTAACGGAAAATGTGCAATCAACTTCATCGACGACAAGCCCTCGTCATTCAAGGAAGCCGTGAAGCTCTCGTGGCCGGGAGACAAGCCAGAGGACAAGATGCCGAAGTGCAACTTCCGCCTCGAGAAGAGTCTATTGGAAGAGGAAACCGGAGAGAAGAGACCTATGGTACTCACGGATGCAATCCAGAGTATCGAATGCACATGGGTTCGCACTCTCGATAATGCCCAGGACGACAAGGCGGGTGAACTCAACGGTTACGAACCGCCTTACCATGACTTCAACGGAATAACGAGCAAGTTCGGAGCTCACTTCATCCTGAAGGTAGAGAGAATACTCATGAAGAAGAAGTACTCCGACGCCATCATCAACGGCGTCAGGGCATGCGACTTCCCTCCTCTTCCCGTAGACTACGGCTACAGGGATTCAAAGAACTTCTGGTTCCACAGGAAGACAAGAATGAGAGCGGAGCTCCTGCAGGTCAGGAAGCAGACGCTCCAGTCCGTAAGATATGCAGCTGACAGGGCCGATGACACTGTCAAGTTCACGGATGACGCTCTAGAGACGATTCTCGGGGTACCGAGGGTATTCCTCTCCGTTGTTCTCAGGGGATGCGTACAGTGGGCTAAGGAAAACAACGTGACTCTCATCACCGCAAAGGAGATGAAGATAATCAACGACAAGCGCTCGAAGGAAAAGAGCAAGAAGAAATAATTCTGGGAGGCAGAACATGAAAGTAGTACTTGCAGGAGCATTCGGCAATCTGGGCGGAGAGATTCTCAAGGCCCTCATAGAAAAGGGACATGAGGTTGTTGCAGCAGACCTCAAGGAAAGAAAGATCGAGGGAACTGAAGGTAAGTATAAGTTCGTCTCGATTGACGCGACGAACAGCGAGACACTCAAGGGTCTCTGCGACGGCGCTGAAGTCGTTATCACGACAATGGGACTCACGGGCGCATCGACAAGATTCACGTCGTACGATATCGACTACAAAGGTAATATGAATCTCTACAGGGAAGCAGAGAAGGCAGGAGTGAAGAAATTCAACTACATCTCCGTAATCTCGTGCGACGAGAAGGGAGCCGAGGAAGTTCCGATGCTCCACGCGAAATACCTCGTCGAGCAGGACATAAAGAAGGAGAAGATGGACTGGGTAATCTACCGCCCGACAGGATACTTCTACGATATAGCAAAGGTCTTCAAGCCCTATGTCGAGAAGGGAGAGATGCAGCTGTTGAAGGGCTACGGAGGAGTCAAGGCAAACGTCGTTGACTGCCCCGATTTCGCTTCTTTCATCGTCGAGCACATGAATGACACCAACGTGACATACAATGTCGGCGGCAAGGAGACATACACATACGAGGAGATGGCAAAGCTCTGCTTCGACGCTGCAGGTAAACCCGTGAAGATCAAGTGGGCTCCGATCTGGCTCTTCGGTATCCTTGCAAACCTTCCGAAGATAAAGAAGGCCGGTAAACACGACATCATCCTCTTCTCGAAGTGGACACTCAGCCATGACCTCGTTGGAGACACAAAGGTCGGAGAGCACAGCTTCAAGGCTTACATAGAGTCCTATTTCGGAAAGGAGAACAAGTAACATGCCCTGGAATCTCTTAGGAATCCTCTATATCGTATGCGCAGTCATGTGCGCTGTCGGTTTCTATAAGTTCGTCTACTTCCTCTCGATAGGCTACGGCTTTGCCATAGCCGGAGGCGGTATTGCGATTGCAGTCATGTATTTTCTGAATCCGACTGCAACTCCCCTTCTCATTGTTCTGCTCGAGCTCGTGCTCTTCATCCTTTACGGAGCACGTCTCTCCGGCTTCCTCCTTATGAGGGAACTGAAGAATGCATCGTTCAGAAAGACCGAGGTCGCGAAGGATACGCTCTCAAAGAACAGCGAGAAGAAGATGCCCGTCTTCGTGCTCTTCTTCATCTGGATCTTCGTGTCCGCTCTCTATGTCGCACAGACAAGCCCGATGCTTTTCCGTATCGTGAACGGCTCGGAAGACATCGTTCTTCCTCTTATCGGAATGGCGGTATCTGTTACGGGAATAATCCTCGAGAGCACGGCAGACAAGCAGAAGTCGGCACAGAAGAGGAAAAGACCCGACATGGTTGCCACGGACGGCCTCTACCGCATTGTGAGATGCCCCAACTACTTCGGTGAAATCACATTCTGGACAGGCGTTTTCGTCAGCGGCATCACAACGTATTCGACAGTCGGCCAGTGGATTACAGCCATCGTCGCCTACATCGCAATAGTATACATCATGTTCAACGGTGCACAGAGACTCGAGAAGAGACAGATGAAGCGCTATGGTGACAATAAGGAGTACAGTGAATATGCAGACAGAACTCCCATCATCATACCTTTCCTTCCGATTTATCACCTGAACAGAAAATAAGATAGAGAATCAAGGAGGGACACATGAAAGAATTCTCAATCGGAATGTCGCTTATGGACTACATTCCGGTGCTGCTTTTCCTGTCTTCATCGGTAATGCTCATACGCGACATGTACAACAAGATGAGCAAGGGTGCGTTCGCGCTCTTCGCCGCCGGTACGATAGATGTCATCGCGGCAGGCTTCCTGAAGGCTACGTACAAGATACTCTACGCTATCGGAGTCTGTGACTTCCAAAGGCTCAATGACGTATTCTTTCCGATGCAGTCTCTCGGCTTCATGCTTGCGGGACTGGGAGTTCTTGCCCTCCTCATGCACAGGCAGACGGAGAGGCCGGAGAGAAGAGCAAAGAACCACACGAAAACATACATCGTCGTAACGGCAGTCATTGTCATTCTTGCCGTCGTTCTCCTCATCATCGGGAGCAACCGGAAAAACACGGAAGCGCCTGCCCCATTCAGCGGCACATTCGTATTCGTGACACTCATGATCCTGGGACTGGGGTTCATGGACGCAGGACTCTGCGTAATGGCGGTAAAGGTCGGAAAGAAGGCACTCATTGCACTCTTCATCATCTCGTTCCTCTTCTCCCTCTGCATGGGGTACCTCTCGTCGCATGATTTCGACAGGGCCTCCATGAACTGGATAGCGGAAGGCGTCAATACAATCGGACAGCTTACACTCCTCATCGGAGCGGTGGAGATGCATAAGGCAGGATTCGAGAATCTGAGATTACACGGGGAGGAAAATGTATGACAGACAATCTTATCAGTATCATAAGGGAAAAGCATGAACTCACGGCTGTTGACGCCGGTGAGTATTCAGAGATGAAGGTTGCGGGAATGAAGTTCTCCATTTCCGCATACCACGCAAAAGGGCTCGGGCACGTCAGTGTAATGAGCGCGAAGGGATTCTTCGGCCTCATGAAGATGGACACGATAATCATCGTTCCCGAAGAAGAGGACAAGCCTCTCTTCTCATACGACCTGATCAATGCGATGGGAAACATGACTCTCTATCTCGAGATGTATGACACAATCGCAGGAAAATACGATGCATCCCCTCTTGCAGCTCTAAAGACAAAGTACTCGTCACTTCCGGACCATGATCCCGGAAAGCACTGGTACGATGACATAAGGCTCAATGAGAGCATCTACAAGAAGGACAGGAAGAATCCTCTGATACCCTCCCTTGCAGAGGAATTCCTGAGGACCTACATCGAATCCCCTGCAGAAAAGACGGAAGACACCGCAGTGAAGAAAAAGAAGACAAAAGCCTACGTTGACGGCCTCATCTCTCACGGCGGCCCCTCGACCGACGTCTTCAAGAAAAACATCGGAGACGTGAAGACAGCTCTTCTCTTCGAGAAGGTACTCTTCGGAACAGCACTCTAAAACAGAGCCCGGACAGCCGGGCTCTTCTCATACCTGAAGAACATTACTTCACTGCCACTTCACTCTTACAGTGAAGTGAAAGTCAGCGGACAGGGCGGAAAAAATCAGTTGTCTCCTGCCCCTTCGACTATTGAGGGATTTGTTCTGTAAAGGGCAGGTACCCTGTTCTCCGTTTCTGTCAGATAGCCCTTGTCGACAAGAGGAGCAAGGATATTCTTTCTGAAATAACTTGACGGCTTGACTCCCAGGAATGCTGCAATCTCCGAAGCTTCCTTTGCCCCGTATGAACAGAAGGTGAGAATCTTCTCGTCATATTTCGATCCGATTTCAATCGGAGCAAAATCAACGGGAGGCAGCATGGAGAGGTTTTCGACCCCCTTGTCATAGGTAAGATCTGGAAGAACAAGTCTGAAATGATCTGACGCGGAATAGACGAAGGGTCTGTGAAGCGCATCAGCACCGCTGTACGCCTCTGTAATCTTCTCGAATCCCGTCCCCTCAGCCTCCATCAGCCTGCACTTCACGAGAACTGAGGAAATTACTTCATTACGCCTTTTCGATATGAACTTCGTGAGGTCGTATGTCTTCTCTGTTCTTCCGACCTGATAGAGGTTTCCCGGACTCGATATCTCGAGTCTGTCCCTGAACATGTCAATCTGTATCTGGGCCCCGTCGATGAAATAGTCCCTGTGAGCCACGGCGTTGATCAACCCCTCCTGAAGTGCACGCTCGGGATAGGAATCCATCTCATCACGGCCGAAGTCCTTCTTGATTATCGAATGATTCATGCGCAGTCTGACGAAATCAAGCATGAAGGCTATCGAATCGAGTATGTTGCCGCAGAATTCAGATGAAGACAGAATCCTGTCACTTCCCCTGGTGAATCCCGTAAAGAGCGAACACTTGACCAGTGTCCTGTCCCCCTTGTAGTCATCCATGAAGAGGACGGCGCCGTTTTTCAGCTTTCTCTCATCATTGAAGAATCCGATGCCCTGGAGAATCTTGTCGGTGAGCTTCTTTCCTCCGTTCTTTTCGCTGTAGAGAGCGAAGAGCTTACTGAAATCATCACTCCTGTAGGTGATATCTGAATCGAGGGAATCGTACCGTGGCTGCTTGCTTCTTGTTGCCATATTGACGACTTCCTCCACCGTTGCTCCGTTCGTGAAGCCCTCCCGTCTCATGTATATTCCCATGACTCCCTTGTACTTCAGCGAGACGGGTTTCATTAATGATTCCCTTACTTCAACCTTGATGATGTACAGTTCTCTCCCGTTGTTTTCATACGGAAGAAAGGTGATTTTCATTTCCGGAACGGGAACGATGTGCTGATTGACCTCGTTATTGAAGTAGTTGCGTTCGTTGTCGGCTTCCTTTCTGTCGAAGCCGAGGAGTTTGTTCGTCTTGTCCTCCACTCCTATATAGAGAACGCCGCCCTCCGCATTGGCAAAGCCGTCTACAGTCTTCAGCCACCCAATGGTATCATCACGGTCGAGACGTGCCTTCGTCTCGATGCTGAAGGATTCCATAATTCCGATTTTCTCTATCTCGTCGAGTATCATAATCACCTCGGTTACAATATGAATGTATTTTACTTCACTGCTACTTCACTGTCAACTTCACTGCTACTTCACTCATACAGTGAAGTGAATGAAGAGAAATCAACAGTCTTTCATATCATCTGGTCAACAACGGAATCTTCAGAATAAATTTGTTTCTATAAAAGAAATTGCCCTCCACCAGATGACGGCAGAGAGCATAAAATTCAAAGGATATTGGTGTCTAGAAAGCTCTTAT
>CAZGNN010000097.1:0-5642 GCA_964527335.1 uncultured Spirochaetaceae bacterium
GGATAGTCCTGTCGCCCGGGGCGAATGCCTCACGGGTTATTCCTTTAATTCTGTCGCCTGTCGGAAGTACGGCTGTCACTTCCCTGCCGCTGCACTCAAAAACCGTACATTCCACCGTATTCGCCTGTCCGATGAAGTCAGCAACGAAGGCCGAGGACGGAGACGAGTAGATTTCCTGCGGAGTTCCGATCTGTTCGACCTTTCCCCTGCTCATGACCATGATTCTGTCAGATACGGTCAGAGCCTCCGCCTGGTCATGAGTGACATAGAGGCATGTGATTCCGAGTTTCTTCTGTATCCTCCTGATTTCCGTTCTCATGTGGATTCTGAGCTTTGCATCGAGGTTCGAGAGAGGCTCGTCCATCAGAAGGAGAGACGGATCCATTACGATGACACGTGCCAGCGCAACTCTCTGCTGCTCGCCGCCGCTGAGCTCGTTGGGATATTTGTTCTCCGTTCCCGAAAGGGATACGAGAGCAAGGGCTTCTTCGACCTTTCTCTTTATCTCATCAGGTTTCTCCTTCCTTGCCTTGAGGCCGTATGCAACGTTGTTGTATATGGTCATATGGGGAAAGAGTGCATAGTTCTGGAATACGAATCCTATTCCCCTCTTGTTAACCGGGACGTTCGTCATGTCCTTTCCGCCGAATGTGATGGTGCCGGCTGTGGGACGCTCGAAGCCCGCTATCATTCTGAGAGTCGTCGTCTTGCCGCACCCCGAAGGACCGAGGAACGTGACGAGTTCCCCCTTCTCCACACTGAGCGTGGTGTCATCGACGGCCGTGAGGGACACACCGTCCTTTTCGAATACTTTCTTAACGTTTTTCAATTCAAGTGCTATTTCTTTCATTTAATCATCTCTTTTTTTCAGCGGAAGAGCTGAACTGTCTGGTATAGAGGGTCATTGCAAGGCCCAGGACGGCATCTGCCGCAAAAACGAAGACTATCAGGACTATCGAGAATGCGCATGCCTGCGGGAACTGAAGCTCCGTCATGCTTTCCAGGATTCTTGTCGTGAGCAGCGTCCAGCGTGCAGAGACAAGGAAGATTGTGGCGCTGATTGCCGTCATGCTGTGGATGAAGAGGTATCTCATTCCGGTAAGCACGGCAGGTATGATGAGAGGAATCGTCACCTTCGTGAATGTTCTCACAGGACTTGCCCCGAGGCTTTCCGAGGCTTCCTCTATCGACGGGTCAATCTGCTTGAGCGATGCCATTACCGATCTGATTCCTGTCGCATAGTAACGGAAGACATAGGCTGCGACGAGGATTGTGAGCGTTCCGGTGAGGATTATCGGCTTCTTGTTGAAGGCGATTATGTACGCAATACCGACAACCGTTCCGGGAAGAGCATAGTTGAGGATTGCGGAGAAATCGAAGAATCTCCTCAGCGGAAACTCCTTTCTCTGTACGATGTAGCCGATGACGACTCCGAGCACGCTGCCGATGAGTGTCGAGAGCACGGCTATCTTGAGAGTATCGGAAATGGCCTTCTTTCCTCGCTTGAAGACATAGGCGTAATGCTCAAGCGTTATCGTCTCGTTGACTCCCCATACCTTTACAAGCGATCCCTTCAGGATGATGTAGTAGAGGTAGACTACAAAGGCAAGAACAACTGCAGATACCAGAGAACAGATGATCTTCACGGGAATCGGAAGAGGACTGAAGACCGACTGGTGTCCGCTCTTTCCCGATACCGTCACATAGTTCTTCTTCCCGACAAGGAACTGCTGGAAGAAGAAGACGAGGACTGCCGGAATAAGCAGTAACAGCGAGAGAGCGCTTCCTCCGTTGATGTCGAACTTTCCTGTAATCTGGAGATAGGCCTGCGTCGGAAGCACGGGGAAGGTATGGCTTCCGAGGATGAGAGGCGTTGCGAAGTCTGCAAGGGACGATCCGAAAAGAAGCAGGAATGAGTTTGCGACTGCAGGCATGCTCAGCGGGAATGTGACCGTTCGCAGGATTCTGCTGTTCTCCGCACCGAGCGAGAGAGCCGCATCATCGAGAGACGAGCTCATCGTGTTGAGTATTGCCGATATCACCATGTACGAGACGGGGAAATACGTCAGCGTTTCCGCTATGAATGTTCCCGTAAAGCCGTATATGTTGAAATTGGGTATATTGAGAAGCTTCAAGAGCGTTCCGTTGGGACCGAGCGCCATTGAAAGCGATATCGACGATGTGAACGGCGGTGAAATCAGCGGCAGTATCGTGACGGCGTTGATGATCACCCTGAGCCACCCCGGCATGTTCATTCTGTTGACGAAGAGTGCGAGGATATAGCCCAGCACGGTTCCCGCCACGGCTACGAAGACCGCAAGGTAGAGAGAGTTCCAGAGGCTCTTGAGATTGTTTTTACTCAGATAGTTCTTTCTGAACACCTCGACGGAGAACTCCCCGTTCTTGAAGAATGCCGCTATGAGCAGCTTGATTATCGGATAGAATATGAAGAGTGCAAAACACAGCCAGATAATTGTGAGTGCACAGAAGAGGGTCGGATCCCGCTTTATGAGAAGAGGTTTTTTCGGGCCCTTCGGCTTATTGTCTTTCATTGATTTTCTTTCTGTTACCAAATGATGAATACATAAAGGGGAGGATGCCCTCCCCTTTCAAGAAGGTCAGTTTCAGTCGACGATGACTTCGTTTTCCCATCTTTCGATGAGTCTTGCTCTGTTTTCGCCCTTCCAGACAGAAGAAGATTCGATGAGAGGAATCTTGGACATGTCGAGAGCATCGAGCTTGACCTCTACGTCCGGTCTTGTCGGAACATAGCAGATGTCATTAGCCATCATGAAATCTCCGAGAGCCTTTGTTGAAGCCCAGTCCATGAGAGCCTTTGCTGCCTCGGGGTGCTTGCATCCGTTAACGATACCGCAGCCTTCAACACCGTATGTGACACCTTCCTTAGGATAGGAGATCACGAGAGGATATCCCTGGAGAACGATGTCGAGTGCGTCTACGAGGTAGAAGATACCGCTTGCAGCCTGTCCGTTTGCAATCGGGAGAGCTCCGCCTGCGCCGCTCTTCGTATAGAGCTGGACGTTCTTGTTCATCTTCTTCTGAAGTGAGAATGCCTCATCCTCGCCGAGTCCGAGAACCATTGCATAGATTCTCTCAGTTGCCGTTCCGCTTGTTCTTGCGTCAGCCATCTGAAGGCCGTTTGCATATGCCGGATCGAGAAGATCGTACCAGCTTGCCGGAGCCTCGAGACCGTTCTTTGCAAGGAAGTCTGTGTTTGTGAGAATACAGAGCGGAATGAGTCCGATACCTGTCCAGTAATGCTCCGGGCTCTGATAGTTAGCCGGAATCTGGTCAGCTTCCTTCGGCTCATACTGGATGAAGATGCCTTCATCTACGCATGCGTCATAAGTATCTGACGGGCCGCCCCAGAGACAGTCAACCTGCGGGTTGTCCTTCTCTGCGATGAGTCTGGAGAGAGCCTCACCCGAGCTGAGACGTACGAAGTTCACCTTGATTCCGGTGTCTTTCGTGAACTGTTCGAATACCTGAGTTGCATACTTTTCAGGCATGATCGAGTATACGTCGAGAGTATCCTCCACCTTTGCTGTTTCCGATGCCGCCTGGGCAAAAAGCGAGAATGCCATAAGCAGGGACAATACGATAACAAATCCTTTTTTCATCTTTTCCTCCTGAGATAAAATGAAGTTGACAATAGAATAACACAGTTTTAAGCAAGGTGGGAAAAATTGTAAAAGGGGACAGAAACTGAGTATATGCTCAACTTTCAGAAAGAAACTCCGCATATCCCTAAAATCTGTCGGTAATCATGCTGCCAAAGCGGGCATATATTCAAGGGATTCAGGAGAAGAAGATACCCTCCCCTTTTCCTTCAATCACAGCACGAAAAGCTTTCTCCGGCCGCTCCCGACATCCGCTCCGGAAAGAGTATTCAGCACGTTGATTCTGCATGGAGACAATGCAATCACCAATCCCGGGAAGAGACGCAAATGAGGGCCCCGCGGCCCTCATTATCACCAACAGAAGAAGTAGAGACTCAGATCTCCGACTTGCTTTTTATAATCTTACCGACGATTCCGTACCGGACGGCCTCTTCGGCTGTCAGCCAGTGGTCACGCTCGGTGTCCGAGGAAACCTCTTCGATGCTCTTTCCCGTCGCGGATGCGATGACGCCGTCGAGCTTCTTTCTGAGAGCTTCGAGCTTACCGGCGTAGATATCGAGGTCGATGGCGGTTCCCTTCAGCTCGGAGAGAGGCTGATGGATGAGGTATGTCGAATTCTCGAATGCAAAGCGCTTATCCTTATCGACTGCAAGATAGATGAGAGCGGCAGCCGATGCCACAAGGCCCATTCCTACTACACGGACGGGAGATGTGACGAAGCGGATGGTGTCGTAGATGGCAAAGCCGGAGTCGACATCACCGCCGGGTGAATTTATGTATACAGTGATGGGGTCACTGCTTTCGCTGTCAAGGACAAGCATCCTCACGGCGAAGTCGTTGGCCGTATCTTTATTGATTTCTCCGCTGATCATGACAGAGCGTGTCTTCATGAGCTTATCAAGTAATGTGGGGTCTGTTATCTGTTTCTTATCGTCCATACTCTAGATAATAACCAAATTCCCTGCGTTTGGGAAATGTGTGTAGCATTTTTCTTCCATCTCAACAATAATAACGGTATGAAAAGTGCAACAGTATCTGTAATAGGAAGACCGAGCAGCGGCAAGTCGACACTGGTCAATACAATCTGCGAGATGAAGGTATCTATCACAAGCCCGACCCCCCAGACGACGAGGAACAAGATCAGAGGCATCTACACTGACCAGCGCGGTCAGCTCGTCTTCACCGACACTCCCGGCTACCACCTCTCCGACAAGACAATCAACAGGAGAATGCAGGATGTGACCGTATCTGCACTGAAGGACAGCGACCTCATTCTCTATGTTCTCGACGGAAAGAGAAGCGCAAAGGAAGAGGAAGAGACTATTGCAAAGATGATCAGAGCTTCCCGCGTGAAAACTGTTGCAGTTATCAACAAGAAGGATGTCCTCACAGAGGAGAACATCAGCGACGCAAAGTTCTTCCTCAAGGAAAATCTCCCGAACACAGAGGTATTCGTCGCCTCAGCCCTCAACGACGACGGTATCGACGAAATCCTCATCGCCCTCTACGCTCTCGCTCCCGAGGGAGAACTCATGTACGACGAGAACCAGTACACGGACCAGGACCTTGAGTTCAGGATAAGCGAAATCATCAGGGAGAAGACGATATCGAATCTGTCGGACGAACTTCCGCATGTAATATATGTGGAGGTATCTGACCTGGAGTACAACGCAGAGACGAAGGAAGTCTGGATACGTGCCTTCATCTGCGTCGAACGTGACGGTCAGAAAGGCTTCATAGTCGGCCGCGGCGGCTCGAACATAAAACGTATCGGAACTGAAGCGAGACGTGAAATCAGGCAGATATTCCCCTCTTCGACAGTACGCCTTGACCTCCAGGTGAAAACAGCCGAGAAATGGAGACAGAACTCCATAATCCTCGACAAGGTCTTCAAGAACTGATTTGCCCCGAAACAGATGAGCACAAAGAGCTTCAAAATGAGCACAAAGAAAATGGTTTCAGAAAGATTCTATGGCATTTCAGAAGATGGTATCAGCGTAC
>CAZGNN010000098.1:0-5612 GCA_964527335.1 uncultured Spirochaetaceae bacterium
CGATAATTGTGGAAAAAGCAGATTGACCTAAAAAGGGGTTTGTGACACATTACTCGTCGTGTCTTTGAATCTCGCCGAACTACTCAATAAGGAACAGTGTGCCGCAGCCTCCATAACGGAAGGTCCGGAACTCATCATAGCCGGAGCCGGCAGCGGCAAGACGAGAATGATCACATACCGCATAGCCTCCATGCTCGAGAAGGGAATAAGGGAGGATGAAATCCTTGCCCTCACCTTCACGAACAAGGCAGCGAAGGAGATGAGCGACAGGATAAGGGAAGTCACCGGAAAGCCTCTGAAGAAGCTTACGGCCACGACCTTCCACTCCTTCGGACTCGGAATCCTGAAGCAGTACATCCAGTACCTGGGTTACCGCAACGACTTCACGCTCTACGACGACAATGACTCGCTTTCTCTTGTGAAGGCGTGCATAGTGGCAAAGGGCTACGAACTCTCCTCCTTCAGTGCAAACTCCCTCAAGGCTCACTTCTCTGCCTACAAGACCGAGCGCGAGATTCTTCCCGAGAAAGGAAGTGCCGTCAGGGAAATCTACGAGGAGTTCCTTCTCTCTCAGAAGGCATACAACACAGTAGACTTCGACGACCTTCTGGTTCTCCCCCTCAGGATATTCACCGAACACCCTGAAATACTCACGCGTGTCCAGGACAGATACAGATACATCATGGTCGACGAGTTCCAGGACACGTCGCTCATACAGTACAGACTTGTCAGCATGATAGCCGCCAAATACCGCAACATCGCAGTCGTCGGCGACGACGACCAGTCCATCTATTCGTGGCGCGGTGCCAACTACCAGAACATAGTGAACTTCGAGAAGGACTTTCCCGAGAGGAAGGAGTTCAGGCTCGAGAGGAACTACCGCTCGAGCGGTAACATCCTCAATGCAGCCAACGCCGTCATAATCCACAACAAGGAAAGGAAGGAGAAGAAGCTCTGGACAGACGGCGGCGACGGCGAGAGCCTCAAGATAAAGCGTCATGCCAACGGCGAAGAGGAAGCACAGTGGGTGTCGAGCCAGATCAGAAAGCTCATGAGGGAATGCAAGTACAACTTTAGGGACTTTGCAGTCCTCGTCAGGACGAACACACTTCTCAGCACAATCGAGACGGCTCTCATGGAGAACAGGATTCCCGTGAAGATTTCGGGAGGCTCCTCATTCTTCGACAGAAAGGAAGTCAGGGACTTTCTCTGCTACCTCAAGGTCATCGTCAACAGGAAGGACGACAACTCGCTTCTGAGAATCATAAACACACCCAGGCGCGGTATCGGGAGAACAACGATAGAGAAACTCAGAGCCTACGCCGACAGGGACAACTCCACGCTCGAGGAAGCACTCTCGAAGTACTCCCTCTCCTCCGAGTTCAACTCGAAGACACAGGAGGGAATGAAGAATCTCATCCAGCTTCTCTACAAGTGGAGAGGTATGATGCGAACACCCGACAGGCTCATCGACACCATCCTCCGCGACACCCGTTATGACATGAGTATAAGGGAGGAATTTCCCGATAACGACAAGGTCGTGGCATTCAAGCTCAGGTCCATTTCATTCCTCAACGACAGGCTCGTCAGGTTCTTCGAGCAGAACAGGGACAAGACACTTCTGGATTATCTTCACTCTGTTTCCGTCATCGGAAACGATGAGAAAACAGACGACGACACGGCCATAAATCTCATGACGATGCATGCCTCGAAAGGCCTCGAATTCAAGGTCGTTTTCCTCTGCGGAATAGAGGACAATATAATCCCTTCAAAGCGTGCGCTGGAGGAAGACGAGAGAAATATCGACGAGGAGAGAAGACTCTTCTACGTCGCGATTACGAGGGCAAAGGAGAAGCTCTATATAAACTCTGCAGACCAGAGAATAGACTTCGAGGGAAAGCTCAAGTCAGCCCTCCCCAGCCGCTTCATCGATGAGATTCCCCAGTCTCTTTTCCAGGCAAAGGAAGAGAAGAAAACCAAAGAGGAAGAGCTTAAGGACGGGATAAAATCGGCAAATGATTTACTCGAAATGCTCATGAAGAAGAACAGGAAATAACTCTTTATATAACTGAAAAATAAAGCTGAAATTGACTCAAAATTAAATGGCTTCCATATAAACATATATGGAAACCACCTGCGTTTAACAAATTTTTAAATAGGATATGTATAATTATTGTATGGTTTACAATAAAGGATTAGTTATCTGAACCGTATTTCTTTGTAAATTCTTTGAGAGCAAAGCGAATACCTGCCGCCCAGCCGAGTCCCATGTCGGAGAAAAGCTCCTCAAGCTCCTCCTTGAAGGTCGGTTCGATTGAAAAAGTTGTCAGGATCTTCTTTTCCTTTGTCTCTTTGAGCCCACCGAAAACCTGCTTGGCCTTCTGCCCTCCCAAGCTTTCACTGTAGTTCTCTTCATTCTTCTTAAGTGCCATTACTTAACCTCTCAACTCCATATACTTTTGTTAATCTTGAACAATGCCTCGATTGTACCCGGTTTCAGGCCCCTGCCGTTGACCTTGTATTTCTGAGGTATTCTATGAGCAGTCTGAGCTTTTCTGAAAAGAGGATCGACAGGTATCCGGAACACGGTATATTTGCCGGTTCTGGACGCTTCGTTGTAGATTTCACGAGCCTGTCTGACTCTTTCGTCATACGAATTGATGATGATTTTATTATGCTTGACAGCTGCTTTATAGTTCTTCTTGAGTTTAGCCAGCTCATCGACGAAGATTTCAAAGCCGTCGAGGGAGAAAATCTCGGTCGTCATTGGCGTGATAACTTCGTTACTTGCGATGATGGCAGCACGCTCCAGTCTTCCTAACCCCGGTGAAAGATCGAGGAGAATGCGTTCAAATTCCGAAGAAAGTTCTTCGACTAAATCCTGTATAATGAACGGTTCGTCATTGAGCTTCGTTTCACTGTAGTTTTTCAGTGAACCTCCAATACTGAAAGTGGGTAAAATGTACAGATTGTCAATGGATGGAATCTTAACTACAGCATCTTTCCAAAAACACTTACCCTGGAGTACATCACTGAGTTCAAATTTCGGAGCTTCTTCGAGGAACCAAGATGAGAGATTGCCCTGGGGATCACAGTCTATCATAAGGGTCTTATGGCCGGACAAAGCTGACTGACAGGCAAGCGTGCCACACACACTTGTCTTTCCGACGCCACCCTTCTGTAAATGAAAAGCAATAGACTTTGACATCAATTTACCCCAGTACTCACGTATTTTAAATCCAAATTCAGTAAGAATACAAGTACAATTACAGGCTTTTTTAATAATTTTATGCAAAAAAGTAAGGTAAATTATGGCGGAATTTAAGGTTTCGATTACAAATTGATAGGATATTGCGGTAAATATCATAGCAGAGTTATATTATTTGAATATAAATTACTTATTTTTATCATAAAAGGAATATGAATTATATATTACTTTTTAATAATACTTTAAATAATCTATGAAAGATCTGTTAGAATTTCTATCGAATATACCATATTTAATATGCATTCTTACTTCTCCGATACTGAACCAGGATTAAAACTGCAAAAGACCTGCTGCAGTCAAATATGAAAAGAAACTTTTGTCTTTATATTAAACTCGTATTTTAAATATAAATATTAAATGTATTTTTATACATAAACAAATATTATCTAATAGATATCCGATATGTTTTATAAATTATTTTTATGTATATTTATTCAGTATTATATTCATACAATATAATTAGTATATCATTTAAATATGCTTTAGATATTAATACGATACTCATAATATTTTGACAGTTTAAAATAATATAAAATATAAGATATAAAATAAAAATAATTAGAAAGACATACATAATGCTATTATAATCATATTATTAGATTTAATTTTAATATAATTTAAATATTATTATACTTTCGTTAGTCTATCACATTGTATGTTTTATTATATTATAAAAATATAACATCTAATCATTTTAATATATAAGAAATCTGGCATATATAAGAACAAATCTGAATAAAATCACAATTATATATAATAAATATTATAATAATATATTTCTTAGTTATTTGAATACGTATTAAATACAATAAAATAGTATTAAATGTATTATAAGAATATCTTAAAAATACAAATAGTGTATGTTATGACAATGAAATATATATCCAGGTAATACAGAAAGCTCGTATTTTGATACATATGATGATTCGAGATCATAAAACCTATATTTAAACTTACTAGAATTAATATATTCTTATAGATTTATAAATCTGCATTATATAGAAGATATATTGTAAATAATTTCTATAATATTATTTAAATATTTTTTTTATATTATTTTATTATATAGAAAATATAGTTTTACTACTATACATAATTTATTAACATTAAAATATTATATTTTACTGTATTCATTTGCTATAACAAATAATTAACCATGATATTACAATCATGCAATAACACATTCCAAACTATTACGAATGATACAAATCCGCAGTAATTATGCTGCTTAAAAAGTAAAAATCATATCGCAACACTATAAAAGAATATATAACTTACATAAATATGATATATATTTTAAATAGGTTCGAAATATCTGTAATATTTATATGATAGAATTTAAATATATTTATATCATTATTTATTTATCATTAAACTTATAAATTATACGTATCCATTATAAAATCTATTGAAGATTATGAGGAATCAGTAGAACTTATAAATAAAATCCGGTTAAAACCTATAATTTTTATAATATATCTGCTACAGAATACATGCGACAGAGATATGTATTCAAATAATTAACCAGAGCATAACGATATATTTTCTCAGCTAGAAATGATATCAATCTATGCAACTTCACAATCGAAACCGATGGATTTATCTACAGTTTTAGGGGCAATTACATAAGATAATTCACTATAGACATACTGAATCAATTTAAATTGCTATTTTTCTTCAATATAATTTCTTAAAAAACATACAGATACGGAACGAATATTATAGAAATCTGCAATAAGGAGCATATGACTACCCCTCTATATATCTACGACTTCGATACTAATTCAAACTACTAACATGAGATAAGATATGAGATTCTATCTATAATCGAACAGGAACAATTAAGAATTGCAGCAAATAGCATATAGATTTCAACTCCAAAGAATTTAGTCGCCATAATCACGGCCAATCTTAATAAATACACCGATTTCAGATTCCAGACAGTCCAGCAAATGCTCCAAAAAAATACCCTGATGCAAACATCAGAACAACCATTTTAGAATCTGAATACCTTCAAAAACAGGCTAGAAATGCATCATCAATGTCAAAACGTAGAATTAGACAGCAAAACACCAACGAAGCACCAGAATCGATTTTTGAATGGTCTGGAGAAGAGATAAGGTAAAGACGATCATGCCGCTATTAACCTGATGAAATCAAACCGGGATTATTAAATCTGATTTAGCTCTATAGCAGTAACAAAACCGGAATTAAATATAAGAAACATCAAAATTAATCAAAACATATGTTATTCAATATCTGAAGAAATTAATTAGAAATTAAAATATTATTATAATTATATAATAGTAGTATTTGATTATATTTTTATAATATAATTATGATA
>CAZGNN010000099.1:0-5602 GCA_964527335.1 uncultured Spirochaetaceae bacterium
ACTTCCTCGGCTTCAGTTGAGCACGGCATGTTAGCGCCTTCTCCGACGTACTTCACGCCGTTCTTCACGAGGTTGAGTGCATCATCCTTCAGGATTTCAAGCTGGGTTGCGCACGGGAATGCATAGTCTGCCTTTATGTCCCAGATGGGGTTCGGTGTTCCGCCCTTACGCGGGATGTATGTGACACCGGGGTACTTCTCTGCGTACTCGCTGATTCTTCCTCTCATGACGTTCTTGAGAAGCTTGACGTATTCGAGTTTCTCCCTGTCGATTCCCTTCTCGTCGTAGATCATGCCGCTGCTGTCGCTGAGCGTGACGACCTTTCCGCCGAGCTGGGTAATCTTCTCGACAGTGTACTGTGCAACGTTACCGGAGCCCGAGACAAGACACACAGAACCCTCGAGTCCCATCTTCCTGTCGCTCAGGATGGCTTCCGAGAGATACACAAGTCCGTAGCCCGTAGCCTCGGGTCTGATGAGAGAGCCTCCGAAATCAAGACCCTTACCCGTGAGAACACCCGTGAAGGAGTTCGTGATTCTCTTGTACTGGCCGAACATGTATCCCACTTCCCTGCCGCCGACTCCGATGTCGCCTGCAGGAACGTCCGTGTCCGGTCCGATATGTCTGTAGAGCTCCGTGATGAAGGACTGGCAGAAACGCATGACCTCCCCTTCGCTCTTTCCCTTCGGGTTGAAGTCGCTTCCGCCCTTTCCGCCTCCCATCGGGAGAGATGTGAGACAGTTCTTGAACACCTGCTCGAATGCGAGGAACTTCATGATCGAGAGGTTTACAGACGGATGGAATCTCAGTCCTCCCTTGTACGGTCCGAGGGCCGATGACATCTGTACTCTGTAGCCTCTGTTGATCTCGAGTCTTCCCTCGTCGTTGATCCATGGAACACGGAACATGATTGTTCTCTCCGGCTCCACCATTCTGTCGAGAACCCTGTTGTAGATGACATCGGGGAATCTGTCGATTACCTTGTCAATGGAGGAAAGGAAGTTCCTTACTGCACTCTGGAACTCCACCTGCCCCGGGTCATTCATCATCACACGTTCGAATACACTCTCTGTTGCTGCGTTCATCTCGTCCTCCCGGAAACGGAATTTACTAAACCTGCGGTTTTTAGTTTTTTCACAAAAAAGTAGAGATATTCTGCGGTTTAGTCAATGCAATATCTGAAAATGACCGGCAGAAAACGGAATCTGACACATCGGCGCAAAAGGGCACAAAGAAAGGGAAACAGTAATATCCGTCAATTCAGGAGTTCCGGATTGACGAAAAGAGCAGAAAAGCAGAGAAAATTGCGAATTACTGGAATTTTCGGCAATTTTCTTAACATCATCCTTCTATCTTCTTACGGAGGAAGAGAGAATCGCAGTAGAAAGAACGCACATCGGCAATTTTTCAATTTTTTGCCGATGTGCTTGTTTTCATTTAAATTCTGACTTAAACTGTATCCAACGGAGGTGATGCAATGAAATGGTATAATCAGATTATCCAGGATTTCGATACTGACAGGATATATTGTCACAAAGAGCTCCTATCTGTCCTGAAAGAAGCCAGGACGGGCCTTGCCGAAAGTTCATATCGATGGGCGCTGAACAGTCTCGTACATGAAGGTGTACTGACAAGGGTTGGGTATGATGCCTACTCTGTCAGCGCAGACACCCCCGTCGGAGAATACTCGCCTATCTATTCTGATAAGGCACAGAAGCTGATTGAAGAGATTTCAAAGAAATACCCTCTCGTCTCATTCACGGTATTCGAAACTGTTCTCATGAACGATTTTCTCAATCATCTCATTGCTCAGAACACGATTTTCATACAGGTCGAAAAAGAAAGCAGCATATATGTTTTCCGGTTCTTACAGGAACTGGGCGAAATGAACATCATGTACAAACCGGATTTAGATGCATTCAATCTGTACTGGTCAGAAGATTGTGTCGTCGTCACGGATCTGACAACTGAAGCTCCGCTGCATCTTGCCACTCCTCATGCAGTCACACTTGAGAAAATGCTTGTCGACATGATTGCAGACAGAATTATCAGCCACACGTGGAGCAGAGCTGAGCTGAAAGACGTCATGGAAAATGCCGAACGTTGCTACAGACTGGACAGAGTAAGGCTTCTGCGTTATGCAAGAAGACGCAACAAAGAATCGGTATTCAAGAAATACCTTTACAGGAGTCCCTCGGATGCTGCTTAGCGAGAATTATACAGCAAACCATATTATTCAGCTGCATGACAAAACAGGAGCAGACCCATCCCTTCTTGAAAGGACAGTTTTTGCTTTCGGTCTTCTTGAGGCTATTCATCGGGTTGGAATGCCATTTATATTCAAAGGGGGCACTTCTCTTCTTCTCCTTCTGAATAAACCACGTAGATTAAGCACTGACATAGATATAATTGTCAGCCATGCAGTCGACGTCGAAGAATACATTGAAAAAGCAGGCAAAATATTCCCGTTCACAGACGTCGTAGAGCACAGAAGGAATGCTTCAAGCGGAATCGAAAAAAGGCACTTCCGTTTTCTGTTTGTTTCTCCCCGTACAGGAAAGGAAATAAACATTCTCCTGGATATTGTCTTCGAAGATAATCCATACCAAAAAATTGTAAAGCGTCCGCTCCGGAACGAGCTTCTCGTAAGCAGCGGAGAGGACCTTTATATAACCCTCCCTGACAAAAACTGTATTCTTGCAGATAAACTTACTGCTTTTGCTCCTCACACTACAGGAATTCCGTTTGGAGTTGATAAAGAGCTGGAGATAATCAAGCAGATGTTTGACTGCTGGACTTTATTAGAGGAAATGGATGACTACAGGACAGTGGTTGAAGTCTATGAAAAGGTCTCCAGAATAGAGGCGGGATACCGGGGAATTGCAGTAAGTCCGTCAGATTGTCTGCTGGATACAATCAAGAGCTGCATCTGCATTTTGGGAAGAGGCAGTATAAGACCTGAGGAATACATAAATTACTCTGACGGCATCACTGCAATCCAAGGCCATGTATTTACAGGAAAGATAAACGGAGAACAGGCAAGGTTATATGCCAGCAAAATAATGTACCTTGCTTCCAGTATTCTTACAGGGCAAAGCGAATTTGACAGCATTTCCAGACCTGATGAATATGAAGACGTAAAACTTAACATAGCGGGATTCAAGAAGGTCAGAGGACTTCGAAATACGGACCCCGTCGCATATGCTCACATGATAAAATCTTTTCAGATGCTCAATCAAAAAGGGTTATTCACAGAAAGTGTCCTTCAGGAATAGCAACCGAGACTGAGCCTGTGTCCGGATCTGCAATACATTTATTTCATTTCCTGAGGAACTCCAGGCATCTCTTCCTGTAGTCCGGTGCCTCATCGTAGACTGCATGGCCGTAGACGGAGGGATACATATAGAGTTCGCAGTTGAGTGCTGAGGCTATCTCACGTGAAGCATCAGGCGTCAGTACCCTGTCGCCCTCAGAACCTATGACAAGGACAGGACACCTTATTTTCCCGAGATCGGAAGTGAGGTCACACGAGCATGCTGACGTGAGGATAACAAAGCGCTTCCACTCCTCTTCCGTTATTCCCCTGTTCGAAGAGATGAGTGATTCTCTGTAAAGCGAGAGCGTATTTATCGAATAGACAGTGTCGACAAAGGACGAGAGCAGTCCCTCCTCGTCCCTCTCCTGTGCTTTCTCAAGCCAGAGGGAAAGCACTTTCTCCGAAGTGCTGTTCGGCTTTGCTGCAGTCGAACCGAGGATGAGCTTCCTTATCATTTCCGGGTGCGAGGACGCAAGTGCGATGGCTATCATACCGCCCTGGGAGACACCGAAGACGTCAGCCTCGGTGATTCCGATGCTCTTCATTGCAGAAGCCGTATCTTCGGCTGCGTCTATTACCGTGTAACCTTCTCCAAGGTGCTTTGCCCTGTCGAAGAGACAGACCGTATAATCTTCCGTAAAGCAGGAATAGGAAGACTCCACGGCGTCAGCAAGGCCCATGACACTGTGTACCGAAAGACCGGGGAGTATGACAAGGTTCTTCTCTCCCCTTCCGAATGTCAGGTAATCCATCCCGTTGCCTTCAAAAGAGGCTGTGCGCACTTCACTCATCGTATTCTCTCCGGTCGACAAGATACTCACAGGAATGAGAATAATCAAGGAAAAAGGAGATTCATTTCCGTCATCTCTGTAGAAAAGCTTCCCTTTCCTCTGTACGATATCCCTATGGCGAACTGGAGAGACTACATACCTTCTCAGATACTCAAGAGGGGTGAAGAATATTACGAGGACTGTCTTGTCGAGGACCTCGAGAGAAACGGCAACGATTACACCGCCACAGTCGAGGGGACCGAGGACTACTATGTCGGCCTCACGATAGCGAACGGAAAGGTGAAGGCCCCGACATGCACATGTCCCTATGCGGTGGAGCACAAATACTGCAAGCATATCACGGCAGTCCTCTTCGAGATAGAGGATGAGTTCGGGAAGGGTGTCTTCACTGAAACGGCCACTGAGAAGAAGGCCCCGCCGAAGAAGGAATACGTCACCCTCACATTCGAGGATGACGGAGGTTACCACTATCTCAACTTCGGTAAGAGCCTCGAAAAATACTGTCCGACGAAGAAGACATACGAGGAAGCCCTGGAGATGGTGAAGACGGGTGCCGTCACAAACCGCAGTACCCGTATCGCGAATCCCGAATCGGACACGGACAAGGCTCTCGTCTACGAAGTCATGGTCAGAGACAGCGAAAAGGACGACACGGCGCTCGTCACGATAAATCTCGGTCGCACCGGAATACTCAGCATCACATGCGCGAGGGTAAACTCCTGGTACTACTATTCTTCCTGTGTCAGGCCCGAGTGCTCCATCTACAGGGCTGACAAGACCGGAGTCTACGAGCTCTGCGTCCACAAGACCGCGGCACTGCTCTCGCTCTTCGATTTTCTCAAAGAAAATAGGGATATAGTGGACCACTCCGACCAGGCCGCTCTCGATATAATAAACAGCTTCAGCGGCAGAAGGAAAAAGACTGAGGAGAAAAGCAGCGCGGAATACACTGTCGACATCGAGCCGACAGTCACCCGCAATCTCCAGTGCATGACAATGAAGGTCATGGGCGCCAACGGCAAATACTACAAGGTCCGTGACGCTGAAAAGTTCATAAACACGGTAACGATGAAGGGAGTCCACTCCCTCACGAAGGACAGCGAGATAGACTTCGGCAAGGTGACGCTCTCCGGGAGAGCCGAAAAGGTAATGAAGGTCGCCCAGAGTGCAGTGATGCAGAATCTAACGCACAGGACCTCCTATTTCTATCACGAAAAGGATGAACTCGACATCAGGAGCGTCCTCGACGACTTCTACTCCACCCTTTCATCTACAGAAGTCCTGACTGTCACGGGAGCAAGACTCTCGTTCGGGGAAACCGAACCTTCGTTCTCCATGGAGATAGACGAAGTGAAGTCTTCCGGAAAAAGAATCGGAATAAGGGTAAAGGGTGAGATAACGGCCGGAAGGGAGACTTCACGCTACATATACTGGAACGAGGACAACACCCTCTACAGGGCCGACAAGAGAAACCTGGGGGCCGCAGCACAGTTTC
>CAZGNN010000100.1:0-5600 GCA_964527335.1 uncultured Spirochaetaceae bacterium
AGTCCTTTCAGGTGAAACCGAACAGCGGCAACAGGGAGCCCGTGATCTGCGAGGACGAACTCGGAACCTGGGGTAACAGCGTGGGACTGAGAAATCCCGGAATGGAGAAGGTTCTTCCCGAGATAGCCGCCATCAAAAAGGAAGGACTTAGTAAGTGGCTCAACATCTCGCTCTCTGCAGACAACGAGGAGGACTTCATAACACTCGTGAAGGCCTTCGGTCCGTACGCCGACAGTGTGGAACTCAACTTCTCCTGTCCGCACGCAAAGAAGGGATTCGGTGCCTCAATCGGAAGTGATATCAACATCGCTTCATCATATGTGAAGAGAATCAATGAGGAAACGAAGGACAGGGAGTGTCTTCTCTTCATAAAGCTTACTCCCAATGTCGACAACATCGGTGAAATTGCCAAGGCAGTCGTCGACGCAGGCGCCGACGGGATCGTCGCAATCAACACCGTCGGTCCCGTAGAGCATACGGAGCCGCACTCGGGAATGCCTGTGCTCAATAACGCCATCGGAGGAAAGGGAGGAAGAAGCGGAGACGCGGTCTTCCCCGTTGCTCTGAAGGCCGTAAAGGAAATCAGAAGGGCTGTCGGTGAAGATATTCCCGTCATAGGGATGGGCGGCGTCAGTGACGGAGAGAGAATGGCCTCACTCATTCTTGCGGGAGCCGATGCCGTGGGTATCGGGAGCGCATTCGGAAGAGTGAACCAGAAGAGATGGAGCGAGTATCTCACATCTGTAAGAAAGGAAGCGGAAATCTTCCTCAACGGCGGAAAGACGGAACTCGGATCACGCATTCTGATGAGAGACCATCTTGCCATGGATTATACTCCGCACAGAGTCGAAAGCATAAAGCTTCACTCTCCCGACACCATGATCCTCACGCTCGATGGGGCTGTCGATAACTTCAAAGCCGGTGAATTCGTGTTTTTATGGCTCCCGGGTGTCGGCGAGAAGCCCTTCTCGCTTGCACTCACGTCTCCACTCACATTCATAATCAAGAAGAGAGGAATCTTCACGTCTTCTCTCTTCGATACCCTCAAAAAGGGTGACACCATCTACATCAGAGGTCCCTACGGAGGAGAAGCGGAGACACTTAAGACAAAGAAGGCTCTTGTAATCCTCGGAGGAACGGGAGAAGCCGTTGCGGCCCCGCTCTCCGAAAAGCTTGAGAAGGACAATGTGAAAATGAGTTTCCTTGTCGGAACAAGCGTCAGCGGCAACAGGGGAATCCTTGAAAGGGAACTCTCACAAAGGGGTGACTACAGATGCATCTCGGACGACGGAAAGGTCGGAAGGGTTCTCGGGTACATCGCTCCCGAAATCGAAAGGATGCTCTCTGACGGCACAGAACTCGGGGACATCGCATTCTATCTTATCGGGCCCGAGATCTTCATGAAGAATGCAGCAAAGATTCTTGAAGAGAAAGGTGTCAGCACGGACATGGTCCTCGTAAGCATGGAGAAGAACACGATGTGCGGCGTCGGGCTCTGCGGCGAATGCGCATGCGGCTCAAGGCTCTCATGCCAGTGGGGGACATTCTTCACCCTCACATTCCTCAGGGAGGAACACGTCCTATGATTGATCCCCACGTTCACTTCAGAGACTTCAGCCAGAAGGATAAGGAGACAATACTCCACGGTATGAAGACGGGACTCGAAGCCGGCTTCAACATCTTTCTCGACATGCCGAACACCAATCCTCCCCTCACTCACCGGGACACCGTTCTCATGAGACTTGAGGAGGGAGCAAAGGCAATAGAAGCCATTCAAGGTGAATACGGGGATGCGGACCTCCACTACTCCGTCTACCTCGGTCTCACGGACGACGAGAGACAGATTGACGAGATGGTCTCGCTCCAGAGGGAGCTCTTTCCCTCTGTCTGCGGTCTCAAGCTCTTTGCCTCCCAGTCCACAGGCAACATGGGAATCGTGGAGAAGGAGAACCAGGAGAGAATCTACGCTCTGCTGTCGTCTCTCGGCTATGACGGCGTAGTTGCAGTACACTCTGAAAAGGAAAGTCTCTTCAACCGTAACGAGACTGAACACAGCAGAGTAAGATGCCCCGAATCTGAAACGGCGAGCGTATCGGACCAGATAGAGCTTGCCCTTAAGACGGGATTCAGGGGCAACCTTCATATTGCGCACATATCGACAAAAGGAGCTTTGAGGCTCGTGAGAGAAGCGAAGAAGGACGGGATAAGAATCACATGCGGCGCAACTCCCCATCACTCTCTTCTCACGGTGAAGAATGAAGGTGTCTTCACGAAGATGAATCCTCCTCTCAGGGACAGTGTGAACAGGGACGCCGTACTCGAGGGTCTCTTCGACGGCACGGTCGACTGGGCCGAGAGCGACCATGCCCCGCACACACTTCCCGATAAGATCGGGGGAGCTTCCGGCATTCCGGGAATCGAGGGAATGCTGAGGATGATAAGATTCCTCAGAAGCGAGGGAATGACGGAAGAGAGACTGAACGGTCTCTTCAGAGAGAATGCGGTGAAGACCTTCAGACTGCCATGGACAGCCTCCCCTGTACCGAAGAAAATCACAGATGAAATGATAGAAAAAGCCGGGAAGGAATACCCCTTCTCGGCCTGGGTCTAGAGCTTCTTCTGCTGTCTGCACCATATGTGCATTATGAGGGATGAAGGAAGGAGCTTCACAAGTCTCACCTGCATTCTCACGGGGAAGCCGAGAATCGAAGTCGTCTTTCCCTTTCTCAGGTCCTTCATGGCCCTCTCCACGACATCCCTGCTCTCGTAGTATCTGTCGTAGTAGACGATTGTGGTGTTGTCCCTGACGGCACGGTCGAAGAACTCGGTCTTTATCCAGCCGGGGCATACACAGAGAACGTGTATGCCTCTCTTTCTGAGTTCCACTCCGAGAGCAAGCGAGAACGAGAGCACGAAGGCCTTAGATGCCGCATATGTTGCTATGTAGGGCACAGGCTGATGGGATGAGTTCGAGCCGAGGTTTATGATGAAGGAGCCCTTTTCCATGAAGGGAAGAACGGCTGACGTCATGGCGACAAGTGCCCTGTCGTTGAGGTCGACGATTCCTTCCATCTCCTCCCTCCGGCTCTCCTCGAATGCCTTGAAGACACCATATCCCGAGGCATTGACGAGTGCACCGACCTTTACATTCCTCTCCTTCAGCATACTCTCCACGAGAGAGACGCTGTTCCTATCAGAAAGGTCGAGAGGAACGGGAACACTCTTTGTCTTCAGTTCCTTCCCCAGTTCCTCGAGTCTCTCCTTTCTTCTTGCTATGAGCCATATCTCGTCAAAGGAGTAAGTTCTGTCGAGAGCGCGGGCAAAGTCCCTGCCCATCCCCGATGATGCACCTGTTACTATTGCTATGCTCATTTCTCTCTGCTCCTTTTCATCACTCGTAATCCGACTGTCCGATGAATTCCCTCAGAAGCGAGTCGGACGGCACATACACTGATGATACCGGATAAACGTTCTCGAGGAAGGCAAGAAGGCGTCTCGCGAGAGTATACGCTTCGCCGTCCTCTCTCTTCACGGATGTGAGGAGAGGTCTCACGAAAGGCGTGAGGACCGCTATCTCATAGTCGAGTGCACTGTTGAACATGACATCGGCGTTGTTCTGGTTCGGGAATATGTGCTTCGTCTCTCCCCTCGTGACGCTCGGCCACATGCTGAGGGTCCTGACTGCGCTCATGCCGCGGCTTCTGTAGTCCCTGAGAACACGTCTCAGGAGACGGTTATCTGAAGTGGAGACCCTGTTCGAGTCATCGAGGTTGAGCTGCGTCAGTGCAGATATGTAGACCCTGTAGACATACTTCTCGTCGATGCACGACGTAATCTTCCTGTTGAGGGCATGGATGCCTTCAACGACGATTATAGTCTTCTCTCCCATTCTCACGGGTACGGGCGAGAACGTGGTGAGATGCGTGTTGAAGTCGTAGGACGGGAGGAATACGCTCTTTCCCTCCACGAGCTCTGCCATGTTGCGGTCTATGAGTTCGACATTGAGGGCTTCAAGCGCCTCGAGGTCTGGCTGTCCCTTCTCGTCCTTCGGAGCCATTGACGGAGGATTGTAGTAGTCGTCAAGGCTGAGCTTGAAGGGTTCAAAACCCAGGAGCTTCAGCTGCTCGCAGAGTCTCTTCGCGAATGTTGTCTTACCCGATGATGACGGCCCCGCGACGAAGACGATCTTGGCACCCTTCAGGGCAACGGAATCGGCAATGGATGCAATCTTACGGCGGTGAAGGTCCTCGCTGAGCTTGATGTACTCGGCCATGCCGCCTCCGATGTTGAGCCTGTTCATTTCACCCAGGCTCCTCACACCCAGTACCCTTCCCCACTCTTTGTATTCCTCGAACACCCTGAAGAGGAGCGGATTATCCCTCAGGGGGATTATCTCCTTAACAGCTGAGGATGTCGGGTACCTCAACAGAAGGCCCTTTTCCGAATACCTTCTGAGTTCGAATACCGAGAGTACGGCAGTGTTCTGCACGAGAGGTTCGTACGACACCTGTGCATAGCCGTCAAGGCGGTAGATGTAAGTGAACGAGTCGTTACGTGACGAGAGAAGAAGCGATGTGTCAGAGCGGCCGAGGGAAGTGAACGTCCTTTCGGCCTCCTCGCCGCTGAGGGCGACATACTCGATTCTCTTCGCTTCCCTTACGATTTCACGCATCTTCCTTTCGATAGTCTCGCATTCCTCATCGGTGACGGCCGCGTCATCGGAGAACGAGAAGTAGTAGCCGTCGCCGAGGGAGTGTCCGATCACGAGTGCACGCTCGGGATAGCAAAGATACGACGAAAGGGAGAGGAGAAAACATATCGAATGGCGGTAGATTCTGCGTCCGAGGGAATCGAATACATGAATCGGCTCGACCGTTGACGATGATGGAAGAGTGCGTCCGAGCGGAGATGACTCCCCGTTGACGAGTGCCCCGACAACGGGATTCTCCAGATAATCGCAATTCTGCTTCTCTTCAATTATACCGAGCTCTCTGAGAGCTTCGCCTACTGTCGAAAAAGGAGGAAGAGAGACACTCTTCTCTCCGTACTTCACTTCTATTCTTTCCATGCAGTTATTATCTGCAGAGTCGGATGTGAAAGCAAGAAAATGTTCACCTTCTCTTCTTTTCCACGGTGCATCCCTTCTTCGACATCGTTATGCCGTATGAGATGATCATGAAGCCGGGAAACGATGCTTCATACTTCTTACGCTCAATCTGCTCTATGGCATCCTTTGTAGTCTTTTTCTTCACGTCGGGACATTTCACCTCGAAGATTGCTATACGCTTCTCGATATAATCATGAACGACGACATCGGCTCTGCCTTCTCCCGTTTCCTTGTTGGAATCCACGGCGTACCCCAGCCCAGTGAAGATTCCTGCGAGGAACGCATGGTAGAAATCCTCTTTGTAATCGAAACAGCTGATTGTCGCGATGAGGATTGAGGAAATCTCACGGGCAATGACGGCACTCTCGCCGTTCCAGAGAGCATTATCGAGGACGGAAAGGTCATATCCTTCAAGCGAACTCTGTACCCAGTTCTCCAGACTCGATGTGAATATGTCCCTGATTTCCCTGTTCGGAATCATAAGCGCGGTCAT
>CAZGNN010000101.1:0-5573 GCA_964527335.1 uncultured Spirochaetaceae bacterium
TTCGCATCCTCTCTTGTCGAACTCAACGGCGACAGGGAACCGGGTAACAGAACAGAGGAGACAAACCTCGGCGACCTCATCACGGATGCCATGATGTGGACAATACTCAGGGAAGAGGGAGCTCTCTCCGTTGACGAAGGCCACACTGTTGCTGTCACGAACGGCGGCGGAATAAGGGCATGGATTCACAGCGGAGACGTCACGAAGAAGGACGTCAACACCGTTCTCCCCTTCGGCAACACAATCGCAGTTGTATATGTAAAGGGATCGGAACTTCTCGAGGCACTCGAGGCTTCAACATACTGCACACCGATTTCTCTCGGCGGCTTCCCGCAGGTAAGCGGAATCGAATACACGGTTGACACGACGAAGGCCTATGACAAAAACAGCGAGACATACCCCGCTTCCACGTACTACGGCCCCGCTTCAATCCAGAGAGTTACCATCACAAGCGTGAACGGCACACCGTTCAACGCTGAAGATACATATGCAGTAATCACGAACAACTTCGTCGCTGCAGGCGGTGACACATACTACGCATTCGCATCCTCTACAGACCAGTTCGACACTGGCATCGTACTGGACGAAGCAGTCATGGACTACATCACCGAGGTTCTCGGCGGCGTCATCGGAGAAAAGTATGCAGAGCCGGAAGGAAGAATCACGGTCATCACAGAAGAGAGTGAAGACGACGGCGTCATCACAATCGGAGGTCTCGACAGCAACGTATGGTTCACGAAGTACGGCAACGTATACCTCGACATCCAGGTAGCAGACTTCTTCGACATCGGCTACGAGGAGGGAGACATGGTGAAGGTATCATTCCTCGATAAGGAACTGGTACTTCCAGTCGTTCCGACATACTCATACGTCGACCAGGGAACAGCAGCAGTCATAGCTCCTCTCGGAGAGAAGGGAGAACCCACAGGATATCTCTCTCTTGCAATAAACATGGGTAACTTCGGACAGAGCTACGGCCTTGCTTACAAGACGACAAACGAGGACAAGACATGGTTCTGGACTGCTTACGAGGGTGTTGAATTCCCAGTCGAAGTGAAGTTCGAGATGGCAGAGAAAGGCGGATACCTTTCCCAGTACATCCTCCACGACCTTACAAGAACCAACAGCAGGGAAGACTACCCGGAGCTCACTGACGAAGAGTTTGCAAACTTCAGGGAAATCACGACAACAGGCATGGGAAAGGGAAAGCTCTACAGGACATCATCCCCGATTGACCCTGAAATCGGAAGAAACACATATGCCGACAAGGCTATCGAGAATGCCGGCGTGACTGTCATCATGAACCTCGCAAACAGCAGGGACGAAGCAGCGGCATTCGAAGGCTTCAGTGACTCCTACTACTCGAAGCAGAAGGTTGTCTACCTCAACCTCGGCGTCGACTTCCAGGCAGACGAATTCAAGAAGGGACTTGCACAGGGACTCAGATTCTTCATCGAGAACCCGGGCGTCTATGCATTCCACTGCAAGGAAGGAAAGGACAGGGCAGGATTCGTAGCAGCACTTCTCGAGTGTCTCATGGGTGCAACATACGACGAAGTATGCGCAGACTACATGAAGACCTACGAGAACTACTACAAGGTCGAGAAGGGAAGCGACAAGTACAACGCTATCCTCTCGAGCAACATAGTGAAGTCTCTCCAGGCTGCATTCGGCATTACGGACCTCTCGTCAGCAGATCTCGCGGCAGCAGCTGAAAGCTACATCAAATCAATCGGCCTCACGGAGAGCGAAATCGCTTCTCTCAAGGCTAACCTCAGCTGAGTGAGTCTCACTCATATCTTCAGCCCTTTCGGAAGAGAGGGCTGATTCTTTCATCCGACAATTCCGATTCTGTTGAGGTTTGTCGAGTAACGCAGGGCTCTCTGACTGCTGTCAGTTATGAGATAAGCATCATCAACAAGAGACGAAAGAATCTTCTTTCTGAAATACGACGACGGCTCGACTCCGATATAAGCGGCAATCTCCGCGGCCGTGCGGCCTCTGGAGTAGCAGTAACCGAGGATATCACGATCCCTCTTTTCGAGGTCCCTGTCATAGGCATAGACTTCGGGAACACAGTCGTCACCGAGAACGCCGTAGCGCGACATAAGGTTCGGCAGTGTCAGCGTGAACGAACTGCCGTCCGAAGATATGAAAGGCTGGAACGAGTCTCCCCTTCCTCTGTAATCCTGTTCTATCCTGTCAAAACCCGAGCCCTTGGACTCCATAAGTTTCACATAGCCCAGGACTGCACAGATTACTTCGTTTCTCCGTCGGGGAATTATCGAGGAGAGGTTTTTCTCCCTTTCCAGTCTCGATACTCCCAGGAGTGTACCGGGGGATGTGATTTCAAGTCTGTCCTTGAACATGTTGATTTCAATCTGGCTTCCCTGAATGAAGTAGTTCCTGTGAGCAAGTGCATTGACAATTCCTTCCGTAACGGAACGTGCAGGGTACGAGAAGATATCCTTCCGGCCCAAGTCTTCCTTTCTGAAGCCGTTGACGGAATGATTCAGAACGAAATCCGATGCGGTTTTCAGACACTCAAACAGGTTACCGGTGCAGACTTCGGTAGCATAGACCGAAAGACTTCCCTTCGTCGTTTCCGGCCAGAGAGTGCAGACGAGCTTTGTCCTGTCGCCGTCGTAACCATCACGGAAGAGCTCGGCTCCGCGGGAGAGCCTTCCGTTCTCACTCATGAAACCGACGGAAACGAGAGCCTTCTCTGTCAGTTCACTCCCGCTCTTTTCACGGTACATATCAAAGAGAGACGAAAAATCCTTTCTTTCAAACATGTTCTGAGTAAGAGCGGAATCAAAGGGATTGCTGTCACTGAGGAGAACCATGTCCCTTATCTCGGAGGGAGAGGCAAGCTCGGTGCTCGAATAATGCCGCACATATATTCCGAGGAGATTGTCCTCATGAAGAGTCACAGGCAGAACACTGCTGGGATGAACGGTTATCCTGATTATGTATCTCGTGCCGTTTTCATTCGTAACCGGCAAAGGTTCAAAATCGAACTCGATCTTCGGCTCGATTCTCTCCCTTATCTGACGCCGTATCCTCTGGAAAGTCTTATCCACCTCTTCCCTGTCAAGGGAGATTATCTGATGAGTGCTGTCGTCAACTCCGACGTAAACTGTGCCGCCGTTCGAATTCGCGAATGCGGCGAATGTCTTCAGCCAGTTGATTTCAACCGCTCTTCCCGTCTTTTCCGATTTTCCTTCATCAAGGACCCGCTTGAACTCCACATTCTGTCCCTCAAGACTGACTCCGTTTATTACATCTTCCAGAAACATCCTGCACCTCCGGGTTCAGTATAACAGAAAACAAGAGAAAGTGAAGTACAACTTCACTCAACTTCACTGAAAACTTCACGAACTTCACTGAAGCTTATTTCACATCTTATTTATACAGATATATTCAAAATATTTAATGCCATTAAAACAAGTTATACACATAGTGAAGCAATCAGTCAGGACTCCTGACTAAGTCCGGGGAAGCTGTCGGCAGAGCAATAGTTAACAGCAGTCACTTCACTTAACTTCACTATAAACTTCACTGACTTCACTGAAGCTTTTCCATATTCTGGAATCCACGAAGACCAGTACACGCTCCACCCTGCTTGGGAGTTATCTAGAGAGCACCACGACACTTCTTGAGGGAACGGAGACACACTTCTCGGCTTTTCCGTTTTCGTTCACGAACGTCTCCCCGTCCAGGATAATCTTCCATTCACCCTCTGGAAGGGTTCCGAGGAATTCCTCCTCTGTCGGATTCACGATGGCAAGGCCTGTCACCCTGTCGACTTCGGAGTAAGTCACGAAGATGGAATTGTTGTCCCATATTGTACAGCTGACATCAGAGGTGCGAAGCCAGGGATACTTTTTTCTCATGGCTATGAGGGCGCTGTACCATGAGAACATCTTCTCCCTGTCAGAACCGGGGACCATTGCCTCCCAGTCTATTCTGTTGACAGAGTCGGGAGACCTGTAGCTGTTTTCGTCTCCCCCCTTCGTCCTCATCATCTCCTCGCCCGAGAGCAGAAAAGGCATGCCGCGCCCTGTCATGATTATGGCGGCACCGAACATGTTCATTCTCATACGCTCTTCTTCACTCTTTTCAGGACAGGAGAGAAGAAGTTTGTCCCAGAGCGTTCTGTTGTCGTGAGCCGACATGTAGTTGACGACCATCGAGTCATTC
This sequence comes from uncultured Spirochaetaceae bacterium, assembly GCA_964527335.1. Taxonomy (GTDB): domain Bacteria; phylum Spirochaetota; class Spirochaetia; order Sphaerochaetales; family Sphaerochaetaceae; genus Ornithospirochaeta. The sequence goes on from CAZGNN010000101.1 coordinate 4,204, forward strand.
ACAGCCCAGGATACTGCAGGGACAGCTTTGCCGCCCGTTATTCCGAACGAGACCTTTTCGGCAGTCTCCCTTGTCACATTTCCGCTGATGTACCCCTTCGACCCGGAATCGAAGACACTACCCTTGAGACCGTCCCTGATGGCGTCATTGAAAACTGCAACGCCTCCGGCTGAGCCGGAAGAAGCCTTTATTCCCGATATGTTGTACTGCGACGCGAGAAGCGTATTATCCAGGGCACACGTTCCCCCGCTCCAGCCTTCGCCGTAGATGAGGCACTTCGGATTCACCTTGTGGAGAGCCTTTTCTATCTCCTCCATCGTCTTTATGTCGTGTACTCCCATGAGATCGAATCTGAAGCCGTCGATATGGTACTCCGTCATCCAGTAGAGAAGACTGTCAATCATGTAGCGGCGGAACATTATCCTGTCAGATGCAGTCTCGTTGCCGCATCCGCTTCCGTTCGAATCCTTTCCGTCGGGAGTGTATCTGTAGTAATAGTAAGGGACAATCCTGTTAAGTGACGAATCCGAGGAAAAAGTGTGATTGTAGACCACATCCATCACGACTCCTATCCCTCTGGAATGAAGGGCCTGCACCATTCTCTTGAACTCTCTTATCCTGACTTCCCCATGGTACGGGTCCGTCGAATAGCTCCCCTCGGGGACATTCCAGTTCTTCGGGTCATAGCCCCAGTTATATCCTGAATCAGGGTCGGCTTCGTCGACAGTGGCATAGTCAAAGACAGGCATCAGCTGCACGTGCGTGATTCCGAGAGCGGAGAGATAATCCACGCCTGTCGGGAATCCCGAAGAGTTCGTAAGGCCCTTCTCGGTGAATGCAAGGTACTTTCCCTTATATGAACTATTTCCGTTTGCAATGGAGAAATCCCTTACGTGGGTCTCCCACACTACTGCATCCGAGTATGATGTGATACCACTTGAGAATGTGTCGTTTTCGAAGCCCTCGGGATTCGTTAGGGACAGGTCGACTACCATACCTCTGTTACCGTTGACTCCGGCGGCCTTCGCATAGGGATCGACAGCCTCTGCCACTCCGGATGAAGTTGTGACAGTATATGTGTAATAGGTACCGTGGCCGCAGGAAAAGGTGCAGCTCCAGACTCCCTTCTCTCTTCTTGTCAGTTCAACAGAAGCATAAGAGTCGCCGTCAGTTCCGTTATCGAAGAGATTGAGAACGACACGTTCTGCAGTCGGAGCCCAGAGAGTGAATGTAGTCTTATCACCATGAATGATTGCTCCGAGGTCGTGTCCGTCATATGTACAGTTCTCTATGAAGTCAGTGCTGTCGAAGTCGGATGAGGCATTCACACCATCAATTACTGCATTATCACCAATCCGGTTCATTTTACG